>JBAWGU010000540.1:0-5506 GCA_049593215.1 Pyrinomonadaceae bacterium | reverse complement strand
GTGTAGCTCAGCATCAGAGCTACACTCCGCATCAACTATTTTTTAGTTTGAAACTTCGTTCCTTCCAACTAATCGTAGGAGATAACAAATGAAACGCGCTACCCGCACCTTCTTTATTGTCCTGCTGTTGACCTTCGTCCTTGTCTATGGAGTCGGCGCTTCACGACCGGTTAAAACCAGATTATGTACGACGCCCGATTGCGCTGAACAGTGTAAGGAAAACTATGACGCAATGGTTAAGAAGTGCAATGATATCTCTGGTCCCAGAGGCGAAAAGTGTCGCAGCATGGCGCAAAAGCAATACGACAGTTGTCTTGAAAGATGCAGAGGAGGTAGTGCGCCAAGCCCGGGGCTTTGATTAGGGGCGGTCTCATAAATACCCTGGACTTTCCGTAAGCCGCAGAAGCAAAGGCCACATCCGGTTCGCGTTGAAGTTCGTTTTCCAGCGCGAGCGGATTAACAGTTGGCGCGAGGTATGCTAAGCTTGGCTCTCAAGCAAGCGCAGCCTCGCGCCTCAGTTATTTTCTTTTCGCATATTCACCGAGAGGTTCAAACCCATGAGAGTCTTATCCGGAGTGGGTGTCATCGTCGCTACACCATTACTTGTTTTTAACTTAAGTTTCATTGTTCATGCGCAGAAGCGCGACGCAGGCAACAAAGAGGGCTTTAGAAAGCCTGCGGGCAGCGGCCCAACAACAACATCGGGTCCGAAAGTCATTTATCGAGATCGTGTCGTCGAGCGGATCGTCCGCTTGACGCCCACAACCGGCACGCTAACTATTGTTGCCGAATCCGGCGCAACTATCCGCCTTGAGTCTTTAACAAAAAGCCGCAAAGTCGCCGAGGGATCCAAAACCCTCATTCCCGCAGGCGAGCGATCAATCATCCTCAATGGTCTGCGTCCGGGCCTTTATCGAGTTGTCGCCGAGCTTGGCGGATATACGCCGACGGCCACTGAAGTGCCGGTCGGAGCGGGCAAATCTGACAAGGTTGATCTTAAATTAGTTCCAATCACTTATAACGTCACTGTCAGACTCAATGCGAGCAGCGGAATGTTGAGATATGCGAAGGGTGGCGAAGTGCCCCGCTCAGTTAATTTTCAAAATAATCAAGCCGTCCTCTCCGGCCTGACCGGCGGCGACTACACTATTAAAATCGTCCCTGATGATGCTTCTTATGTGCCGAAGGATACCTCCCTGACAGTCTCAGGCGAGAGCAAAGAAGTTGAGATTAAGCTGGATAAGAAGGAATCTAAAGCTTTCATCGGAACCTCTGCCAGCGATTGGGCTTTGCCGGGCGGCTGGTCCTTTTCTACAGGCAAAGTGATCGTCAATGGGAGCGGGATAGCCCTGCCAAGCGATGGCAACTACCGCTACTATACAGACTTTCAACTCTCCGCTGATGTGAGGATGAAAAACGGAATCGCCGTTTCATTTGTCGTCCGTGGGGCTGACTCGCAGAACTATTATCTGGTTCAGATTACCGGTCCAAACGCTGATGAGCCATATATGCTTCGTGGCTATCTGGTCCGAAACGGCTCGGCGCAACGCTTCGGGCGCACGTTTTCTGTCAGCCAATTCTCAGAAACGTTAAAGCCCGGCAAGTACTTCCACGTCGAGCTGACCATGACGGGCAGCGAGATAGACGTGAAAGTGCAGGATAGCGAAACCGGAGACCTCATCAAGATTGGAACCCTCCCTGATCCCAGTAACACATTTCGCATCGGCGCGGTAGGGATTGCGGCGCGTGGCAGTGAACAGAATGAGGTTGGACAGTTCTCTATCTGCGTTTCCAATTGCCGGAATCCGTAGCGCAAAGAAACAGGCTGCGGAGTGACGATCATTTTTCAAGTAAGACTGATGTCAGAAGCGTCTTCAACCCGGTAGCATCAAGAAGATTAACCGCAAAGGACGCAAAGAAGAGACGCCAGGAGCGCAAAGTCTTTTGCGTCCTCTGCGCGCACTCTTTGCGACCTTTGCGGTTAAGCGTCTCCTCTTTCCATTCACTAAAATTTCATCTGGATGTTCTTTCATCATTCATCACTTCTTTAATCTCCCGCGTACTTTGTTCTGATTCTCACGCAACGTTCGAGGCCATCTGTCGCTTCCAGAACCTTCAGGCGCAGGTCGCGGTCGAGCGAGGCTTCGCGCCGTAGAAAGTTTTGCACAGTGTCGAGCGCGCGTCCGTTGCATTGTCCGCCGATGAAGGCCGCGAGCCAGCCGTTGACGAAAAAGATTTTGCGTGTGCGTTTGAGGCGCGGCAATTCGCTGAGAGCCGGTTCGAGAAAGGGCAGCGTCAGAGGCGATTGCTCTGTCGTATTGAACGCGCCGAGACTCGCTTCTATCCAGCTTTCCGCAATCTGCTGATTTGACTTGTAATCGTCGAAATACTTTTCCTTGTTCTCAACGCTTCCGAGCGCAGCCTCAGCCGCGTAAGCGTAACGCTGCCCGTCGTTCGTCTTGTCCGCCGCGCGCTCTTTTTCAAGCAGCGCAGCCGCTTCCGCGTCGCCGCGCGACATCAGCGAGGTGATGATGTCAAAGCGATCACGCGAGCGCAGCGTCATGCCGGGAACCTTTAGCTCGCCGCTCAAAATCTTTTTCAAAGTCCCACGCCCTTCGTCCGTCGTTGCGACGGATTGCAGAGCGCGAAAGTAAGTGATACGCAAGCCCGCCGTCTGCGCATTCAACATGCGCTCCGCGAGCAAGCGTTCAACGCGCGGCGCAACCTCGCGCCTTTGAACGTCGGACAGGTAGCGATTGAACGCCGCGCTCATCCGGCTGAGAATGCTCTGCACGCTCACTTCATCTCGCTCCGCACCAACAAGCTTGAGGCCAAGCTCCATGTATTCGGACGGAGCAAGCTCTGCCTCGCGCACGCTGTCCCACAAGCTTCCCCACAGCAGCGCGCGCAAAAAATCATCACGCACCGCGCCGAGCTTAGCCGTCACAGCGCTTCTGCTTTTCTGGTCCAACAGGAAACGACCGTAACCGTAATCTTCATAGTTGGCGAAAACATAAGCAGGCGCACGTTTGCCAGCAGCCTCTTCAACAACAGTCTCGCCCGCGCCCTTCATCGTCAACGCGATTGTCTCCACACGATTATTCTCATAAGCCAGCAAGACTTTCACGCGCATCGGCCATGAGCCGCCTTCTCCCAGCGCATCCTCTTCGCGCAAAGCCAGACGGCGTATGCGCCCGCGCCCGTCCACACTCCACTCTGCGCGCACGTCAGGCATCCCGCGCCGCTTCACCCACGCGGCAGCCCACTCGTCAAGCTTCCCACCCCGCACCCTCTCAAACGCACGGACCAGATCGGCCCACTCCGCGTTCCCGTAAGCGTGCTCGCGCAGGTAAAGCCGCAGAGCTTCCTGAAATTTCTCTGGTCCAAGAAAGAATTCAGCCTGCCGCAGCATCGAAGGAGCTTTGTTATAGACGATGTTGCCATAGGCAGACTTTGCCGCAGACAGATTCGGTATCTCCTGAAAGATCGGCGTCGTTCCCTTCGTGATGTCCGTCACATAGGCCGCAGGCTTCGTGCGTTGATAAAAGACTTTCCAAGCGTTGTACTCCGGCATGATCGCTTCGATTGACTTGTAAGCCATAAACTCCGCAAAACCCTCTTTGAGCCACAGGTCGTCGAACCAGCGCATCGTCACAAGGTCGCCGAACCATTGATGCGCCGCCTCGTGAAACATCACATCAGCGCGGCGAATAAAATCGTTCGCCGTCGGGTCAGTCGGAAAGAGAATCGCGTCCTCGCGCAGAAAGGTTGCGCCCGCGTGCTCCATTCCGCCGTAAGCAAATTCAGGAATGAGGACCAGATCGTATTTATTAAACGGAAACCGATAAGCGAAGTATGAACTGAGAAACTTGAGACCTTTACGATTCAGGCGAAAAACTTCCGCCAGCTCTTTGCGTGCTCGCTCCGCTTTCGACTTGCGCACGAATAGTCTCAGCGGAACTTCCGATTTAGATTTATCGTCAAACTCCTCGAACGGCCCTGCGGCAAAGGCAAAGAGATAAGTGCTGATCGGCTCTGACGTTCTAAAAACCTTGTGAGACAGGCGCGGCAGAGGCTCGCCAGCTTCATGCAGGTCAATCGTTTCGATTCGATCTGTATTTGTGATGGCTTCCCATGACTCCGGTATATCAATGCTTAACTGAAAACACGCCTTCAAGTCCGGTTGATCGAAACAAGGAAACGCCGTGCTCGCATCCGAAGGCACAAAGAGCGTGTAGATGTATTCAGCATTGTCTTCACGATCAACGTAGCGCGTCACCGCGCTGCCCTGTGTCGAGATGGGCGACTCGAAACGCAGGCGCACAACGTTCTCGCCCTTCTTCAAATATTTTCCCGGAATCAGAATGTGGTCGTTCACCTCACGCGCATCTGCGACCTTGCGCCCGTTGGCTTCAATCTCCCAGACGCGCGCCTGCGGCTGTCCCTCCTTCTGCTTCGCAACTCGCCAATCGAGAACGAGCTGCTCCACGTCGCCATCCAATGTAACGCGAATCTTTTCTGCGCCCTTTAGCATCTGCGCGCCCGCCTTAAGCTCTAAGCTCAACGTATAACGCACATCGCTGTAATGCGCCGCACGCCAGCGCGCAAGCTCGCGCGGCACACCCGATTCAGGGTCAATGCTCATCCCTTCTCCATAAGCCGTAGCGCAACCGAGCACGAAAAACAGAATGATGAAGACTATGCTAATTCGCATCTGATTTATCTTTTCGCCTTCCACTCTCTCATTCAACCATCAACACAATCTTTCCAAAACTCTCGTTCGATTCCATACGCTCATGCGCCGCGCGCACTTCCTCCATCCTGTAAGCTCGATCAATCACAGGACGCACAACGCCGCGCGCAAGGAGCGGAACAACGTGCGCTGCAAAGCGACGTGTCGCGCGAGCCTTCTCTTCAAGAGAACGCGCACGAAGCATCGTGCCCGTAATCCTCAGACGCTTGCTCATCATTTTACTGAAATCAAGCGGAGCGTTTGCGCCGCCGGGCGTGCCGACGAGCATCAGGCGTCCGAGCGGCGCGAGCGCATCTAAATTCGCCGCGAGGTAAGATGCGCCAACCAGATCGAGTATGACATTCACGCCCGCGCCTTTGGTCCACTCACGAACTGCTAACGCGAATCTTGCCGCCTCATCTTCGACAGCAATCGCTTCATCAAGACCGTAGGGACGCGCCCTCTCTAATTTCTCAGCCGTGCGCGAAGTTCCGTAAACGGTCGCGCCAGCCGCGTGCGCGAGTTGAACTGCGGCGATGCCGACGCCTGAGCCTGCCGCGTGAACGAGCACGCGCTCTCCCATCTCAAGCGCCGCCTGCGTAAACAGAGCATCGTGCGCTGTGATGAAAGCTTCCGGCACGGCTGCGGCTTCGGCCCAATCTAAATTTTCAGGAACAGAAGTGAGCGTGTTCTCAGGCGCGATCAAGTACTGAGCCTGCGCGCCGCCGCCCGTGATGCCGAACACGCGCTGGCCCACACGCCACGCTCTCACCT
>JBAWGU010000539.1:0-5249 GCA_049593215.1 Pyrinomonadaceae bacterium | reverse complement strand
CCTTCTCATTGCCCATGACAGAAAGAAGGGGGGAAGAGGGTAAAAGGGAAAGAGGGGAAAGGGATAAGAACAAGCTTGATTAGCGAGCTTCTCTTCTTCCTCTTCCCCTTTTACCCTCTTCCCCTTTTGCCCCCAAACGTTTTCAGGATGATTTGATCTTGTCGGGATTTTCGCGCGCGATGTCGTCGGCCTTGCGGTGCAGGGATTTCGCGTCGGCCAGAAGTTTCTTGTAATCTTCCAGCTTCTTTCTGAAGGATGCTTTGGCGCTTTCAACTTCTTTGCCGCCCTTGCCATAGTTGTCGCGCTCAATCACTGCGGCTTCGCGCAAAGACTTGAAGGCGTCAATCTGTTTGCGAAAGGCTTGCGCTTTGTAAGAGAGATACTCTTTGTACTTGTCGTCAATCTTCAGCTTGGAAGCTTGCTCTGTTTTATCTGCGGCTGCCTCGCCGTGCTTGAGTCCGTCGTCAATGGCTGCGATCAGATCGTCCAGAATCTTCTTAACGTCATCAACATTGCCTGCGTTCTCTGCGCGCGTCAACTCGCTCGTCTTCGCTTCATTCTCGTCCGAGATGCGGTCAACAGCGTCGAGGTCTTCCTTTGCGCTCTCGACCAGCTTGTTGGCTTCGGCCATCTGGTTGCCGCCGCCCATATTTTTGAGTGCGCTGCAAGCGATGAACAGTGAAGCGAGCAGCAGGATGCTTAAAGCCGCGCCTCGACGCCCGTTAGTATCAAACATGATTTGGAATCTTCCTTTCAAATTTTCTTAGTCGCAAAACTTTTGTGCCTGACCCGCCTTGATTGAAACGAGCGTCGCTAGTGGACCGGACGAACCCGGCCTTTCCGTATAAATCCCGCGAGGGAACGCTCCAGTGTTCCGGTGGGTATAGAACGCTCAGCCGCTCTGTGTCAAGGCAAAAAGTAGTAGTCAGCATTCAGTAGTCAGTAGTCAGTAGCCTGGTTGAGTGATAATGAGAGCCGTGCTGTTTCTTCAATAGCAATGTTCCGATCATGCTTCTACTGGCTACTGACTACTGAATGCTGACTACTGTCTACTGCTTTTCAGTTGACAGCCCGCGCGCGGCTCGCATAGTCTTATTCATGGCGCGTCGCCTCTTGTGATGCGCGCTGCAAAGCTCCTGCCTGATGAAGCTAAACTTTTTCCAAACTGGCAAGCAAGCACCATGATTAAAAGCGAGATTACCAAATTAATTACAGAGAAGAGTGCGCGCATCGGCGTCATCGGACTCGGTTACGTCGGACTGCCGCTCGTCGTTGAATTCTCTCAGAGAGGTTTCGATTCCACAGGCTTTGAAGTGGACGAGCGCAAGGCTTCGGAGATTAACCGTGGAAGCTCTTACATCGGCGACGTGCCTTCTTCCGCCGTCAAAGAACTTGTCGAAGAGAAACGCCTGAGAGCCACTACGGATTTCTCGCATCTCAAAGACTGCGACTCTATTATCATCTGCGTTCCCACGCCTCTCCGTAAGACCAAAGAGCCTGATGTCTCCTACATCCTCGCCGCCGCCGAACAGATACAGAAGAACCTGCGGCGCGGCCAGCTCATCGTCCTTGAGTCCACCACTTATCCCGGCACAACTGATGAAGTTCTCTTGCCGATGTTTGAAGAGACGGGCCTCAAGCTCGACGAAGATTTCCTCTTAGCTTTTTCTCCCGAAAGAGTTGACCCCGGCAATCCGCAATTCCAGACGCACAACATCCCAAAGGTCGTCGGCGGCTGCACGGATGATTCAACAGAAGTCGCCTCGCATCTCTACTCGCACGTCGTCCGTGATGTTCACTCCGTTAGCAGCGCGCGAGTCGCAGAAGCCGCCAAACTTCTGGAAAACACTTTTCGCGCCGTCAACATCGGCATGGCAAACGAGATGGCGCGTCTCTGCTACGCTTTAGGCATAGACACATGGGAAGTGATCAAAGCGGCTGCGACAAAACCCTTCGGCTTCATGCCTTTCTATCCCGGCCCTGGCATCGGCGGACATTGCCTGACCGGAGATGAGAGCGTCGTCTTACGCTTGACCGACGACTCAGAGCAGGTGAAAGCGTTGGCACAGGTTTTCGATGAGCAGCAGGCAAATGCGCGCGTTCGCAAATTTCTAGCAGGCGGCGGCGAAATAATTTACAAGCCGCAGTTGAAAGCCCTCTCGCTCGATGCCGAAACACAACAACCACATTGGAAGTCCGTACGTTATCTCTTCAAGCGCAAAACGGATGGCCCAATTGTCACCGTGACGACGAGCGATAACCGTCGGCTGAGAGTTACAGACCAGCATCCGATGCTCGTCTGTGATGAAAAGGGAAATGCGCGACAGGTCTTTGCCAGAGATTTGAAGGAAGGCGATAGGCTTCCAATTCACTGTCTGCCTGCGCCAGTCGCAGGCGGATCAGACGATAGCGTCGAAAGTCCTGCGCTTGATCTGCTCCCGCTCTTGCCTTTAGAGATACACGCGAAGACTCGAGTGCGAATTGTAGGCGGCTCATGGGTTGAACATCGCGGTGCGTTGAAAAAGAGATTGGGCGCGGAAGCAACTCAGGAATTTGTTCGCCAGAATTATATTCCACTCAACCTTTATGTAGAGCTTGAACAGGCGGGCGATCTTAACCTGAGGCACGAATCTTTAAGACTCCATACGGGACGCGGCCCGAGCGCAACTTCTTTTCCTGCCGTCATCAAAATAACGCCTGCCTTCGCGCGTCTCATCGGCTATTATCTGGCCGAAGGCTGCGCGACCAACGAGCGCGGCAGAATGCGCGTGCGCTTCACTTTCCATCGCGCAGAAACGGAATTTATTGACGATGTTCGTACGCTTTTTAAAAAAGAGTTTGGCGTCAATACCTCACTCCACCATTCGCGCGTAGATCAAGCGACTCACATTCGCGTCGCTTCATCTTTGTTCGGATGGTTGTTGACAGACGTGCTTCGTTGCGGCCAACGCTCGACGGAGATGTGTGTGCCGGGCGTGTTAATGAATATCTCGCCTCTGCATCGTCACGAACTTCTCAAAGGGCTGATACGCGGCGACGGTGATGTGTACGTTAAAACAGGTGAGCGGAGTTATCAGAAAAATGGGCGGGCTTACACGCATCGCAATGCTACGGCAGAAGTCGGTTATTTCAGCAGCAGTCCACAGTTGTTTCAACAGGTTGTCTATCTTCTACAGAGTCTGGGCTTCACGCCGACTTTCAAACGAACAAAGCCGCATCTGCAACTAAAAGGTCGTGAGCAGTTGTTGCGTATGCGCGACTGGCTCGGGCCGAAGGGGAAAAAGCTGGAAAAGTATTTTGCCGCAAGTCGTTGCGCGCCTCGCAGCAAGACGTTCAAACAGGCAGGGAATCTGACCACCGTTCCCATCAAGTCCATAGAGGTTAGAGCTAATGCTCAACCTGTAGATGTTTACTCCATAGAAGTTGATGATACACACACCTTCGCCACTTCTTATGGAATCTACGTTCACAACTGTATCCCTTTAGACCCGCATTATCTTTCATGGAAAGCGCGCCAGCACGGTTTTGATTCTCGCTTCATCGGACTGGCGGAAGAGGTCAACTCGCGTATGCCGGAGCATGTCGTGCAGCTTGTCTCAGACGGGTTGAACGACGAGCGCAAGGCCATGAAGGGATCGCGCGTGCTGATGTTGGGCGTGGCATACAAAAAAGACATCAACGATGTTAGGGAGAGTCCTGCGCTTTCAATCATTGACCGCTTGAGAGCGAAGGGCGCGGACGTGCGCTATCACGACCCGTTTGTTGAAGAGATACGCTTTGACGACTCGCACACGGAGAGCACAGGCGAGCCTCTGCAATCCGTTGCGCTCACGGATGAAGAGTTGAAAGGCTCGGATTGCCTTGTCATCGTGACAGACCATAGCGGGATTGATTACAAGCGCGTCTGCGAGTTGAGCAGCCTGATTGTTGACACGCGTAACGCTCTCAACGGCGATCTCAGAAAGAATAGCTGCGCTCGCATCATTCGTCTATAAATTGCCAGTGGTCAGTAGTCCGTTGTCAGTTGTTTTGAGTGTTGTTTGCATTAAATCTTTTATCTTCAGTCTTCAACCCGGCAATCACAAACAACGGACAACGGACTACTGACAACGGACAAAGTTTTTAATGCTTAAAGTCATTAACGTCGTCGGCGCGCGCCCAAATTTTATGAAGGTCGCGCCCATTGTCGAAGCCATGAAGCGGCGCGAGCGAGAGTTTGCGCCGCTCGTCGTTCATACGGGCCAGCACTACGACGCGCAGATGTCCGACGCTTTCTTCCGCGACCTCGGACTGCCCGAACCTGACGTTTATCTGGGCGTCGGGAGCGGCACGCACGCCGCGCAGACCGCCGCCGTGATGCAGAGCTTCGAGCCTGTAGTTCTAAAAGAAAAGCCTGATTGGGTTTTAGTTGTGGGCGATGTTAATTCGACGATTGCGTGCGCGCTCGTCTGCGCAAAATTGCTGGTGCCGGTGGCGCACGTCGAAGCGGGCCTGCGCAGCCGCGACCGCACGATGCCCGAAGAGATTAATCGCCTGCTGACGGATCAAATCGCGGACCTTTTGCTCACGCCTTCAATGGATGCAAACGAAAACCTGAGAGCCGAAGGCATCCCGCAGGAGCGCATACGCTTCGTCGGCAACGTGATGATTGATTCGCTCTTCGCCCAACTCAAACGCGCCGAAAGCTCTTCGATACGCGAAGACCTCTCGGTTGAAAAAGAAGATTACGCCGCGCTCACTCTTCATCGTCCATCGAATGTTGACGACCGCGCTACTTTCAACAGAATTCTAGACGCGCTCGAACAGATTAGCAGCCGTCTTCCAATCATCTTTCCCGTTCACCCGCGCACGCGCGCACGCATCGAAGAGTTTGGTCTGAGCGAAAGAGTCGAGCGCGCCGCGAACCTGCGTTTGATTGACCCGCTCGGCTATCTGGATTTCCTGCGTCTCTATAGCGGCGCGCGCCTCGTGCTCACGGATTCCGGCGGGATACAGGAAGAGACCACTGCGCTCGGCATCCCTTGCCTCACGCTGCGCGAAAACACGGAACGCCCCATCACCGTAGAGATGGGCACGAACACCATCGTTGGCACGGACACCTCGAAAATTACGCGCGCGGCCTTCGCTTCACTCGACGCTCCGCGCGACGCTGAGCGTAAACCCGCGCCGCCGCTCTGGGACGGACACACGGCGACGCGCATCCTCGATGAGCTAATTCAGGGATGAGGGATGAGGGATGAGGGATGAAG
>JBAWGU010000538.1:0-25698 GCA_049593215.1 Pyrinomonadaceae bacterium | reverse complement strand
CTCCTGCACGGTGGCGGACACGAGCGCGGAATGCGCTCCGGCACGATGAACTTGCCGGGCATCGTCGGTTTCGGCTATGCCGTCGAGCTGACAACACGCGAGATGTCGCGCGAAGCGGAGAGGCTGAAGCGCCTGCGCGACTTGCTCTGGACGAAACTGCAAGCCGAAATCGAAGGCGTCGAACTCAACGGGCATCTAACCGAGCGACTGCCTCATAATTTGAGTGTCGCTATTCCCGGCATCGAAAGCCGCTCGCTGTTAGTTCAACTCAAACACGACGTAGCCCTCTCAACGGGTTCAGCCTGCACGACAGCTAAAGTCGAACCGTCGCACGTCCTCTTAGCTCTGGGCTTCGGCGCGAAGCACGCGCACAGTTCTGTCAGATTTGGCTTAGGGCTTGAGAATACGGAAGCGGATATAAATTTTGTAATGGAACGACTGTCAGAAGCGGCAAAGACGTTGTGGCAACTTACCACCAGCCACTGAAAAAAGAGCGCCCAAAATCGGCGCGGGCGGGTGCGCCCGTGTGGCTGGCCTGCCGGTTCAGGCTGCGTTGTTGTGGGAAAGTATTATGCCTTTTTCTTCGACGACTTCTTGCGCTCACTTGTGCGGGTGCCGCCCACGATTTCATACTCTGAGCTGTTTGCGCCATGCTTGGCCTTTGTGCCAGCGAGAATGCGCGAGTTAAAGTCTTTCAATTCGCGCTCTAGCACGTCCAACTCATTGCCCTGCTGATCGGCTGTGGCGAGCGTTCCGTTGTAGGCGTCGAGCTTGGCTTCCACCTCGGCAATTAGGGCGTCATACTTGGCCGGGGTTAAATCGCCGTCTAGTTCAACGGGCGGAGTTGCGCCCTTCATGCGTGAGTTGCGCGTCTTGGAGTCGGTGAGAATTGTGGATGTGCGTTTACGAAATCCCATGTCCTGTAACCTCCTTCGGTGTGGAAAAAGATCAAAAGGTTAAGCTAGCTGTGATAATGCTTGTGGCAGGTGAAAGACCGGCGATGAGGCGAAACGTAACAGCGATTTGCGCCGCTTTTTCGCACATCTACGCGGGAAATTCACTGGCAAATCTTCTTTTATCACAACTTACGGAAGGAAGGAAACAGGTAAAAACTCCTTCGACCAGCCTTCCAACTTCTTCTGGAACAACAAAAACTCATTGTGGAAGCCTTTCAACTCCTTTACGAAGACTTCCAACTCCTTCCCAAAGACTTAAAACTCCTTGGGGAAGTCTTCGGCAAGGAGTTTTAAGCGTTCCAATTCCTTGCCGGAGAGTTTGGATTCGTTCCGCAACCCTTTCTGTTTCTTTGCCAACTATGCCAATTCCTTCGGGAAAGACGTGGATTCGATCATGGCAAGGGCGTTTAACTCACAATTCATCCCATTCAGGACACTGGCAGCAAGGCTCTTGAGCGTTGAGGGCGAAATGATCTTTTGAATTTCCCATGCAGCAATCACAGAAGCAGCAAACATCTTCCTCAAAAACTTTACTCTTACATAAAGGGCAGGTTTCTATCTTCGGCGGTTGAAAGCCGCTTCGAGTGTTGACTGTCATCTGCTCTGCTTTCGGTTCTTCTTTCTTCATCGCTCAATCTATCAGCGTTTGCGAAATCTTTCTTGCCGATGCCATTGCAAGGCTTCGATGTCTGGAAGGAATCTTTCTTCAACCGGATTAGTGATGCGTGAGCCTTCCAGCGTTACGAGATGATTCGGGTTGTTACGTTCAAAAGAGAGTTGCGGCGATACCAGAATTAAGTAGCCGGATGAAACACCTAACATCCCTTCGTCAAAGCACCAATGACATAACTGGCAGAGAGCAAATCCGTTGTTAGGGTTGTCGTTATGAGTAATGCTCCAAGGAACTATGTGCGCCGCATCAACAACGGTGTGCCCGTCCGCCGTCATCACGCGCAGACCACACATCGCGCAGCAATGGCTGTAGGCGGTAACGATGGCGCGACGAAAACCTTGATCGCGGACGGCGCGTTTCACTTCCGACTCTGCTGTGCCTATTTTTGCCTTACCTTGTTCTAAAAGCTGTCGGCTGTAATCAAAGGCTTCGATATTGATTGCGCCCTGTTCAAGCAAAGCCTTCTGCGTTTCAGGGGCGAAATACTCTTCGATCAAAACCGCGCGTAGGACGTTGCGCGCTTCTTCATGGCAAAGCAGCGAATACAATTCATCATCAAGACGCGCGCCAAGAACAAGATCACGAAGTTGACCCACAGTCTTGAGGCTTGAACTTGATTCTAAGACGGCATTCAAGATGGTTCGCTTACTTGGACTTGCCACGAGATGCCAGAACTTATCGCTTTTAAGATGAAAGAATGGGAGCGCGATATTGCCGCGTTGATCGGGCGGCATGACGCGAGACCAATAGAGAGTAAAGGTTTCGCAGAGGTCTGGCGTTAGCTCAATCAGGTTTGCCGAAATCTGCCCTTCCGCAAAAAGATCAATCACGGACAAGAGCAGCAATGGCTTGTGCGGTGCGCGATGTTTGGTCATCGCTGTCCAGCGAACGCGGCTAGTGTCACTGCGAAGCGTCGAGAAGATTTTGAAGTATCGTGATGGGTCGTCCATGCTCATCGTGCTTTAGCAACAGCTACGAAAGTAACGTCCGAATATCTGAACTTAGAATCTCTCTCCATCGCTCAAACGTATCACGATTCTTATCATCAAACACCTTCAACTCTGCCGCTGCCATTGAGAAGATGAGCGCGTCAACGGCGTTGAGAGCTTCGCGGTCGTCGCGGTTGGCGAGGACGAAGCGTTCATAGAAGGGATGGTCAGCGTTCCAATCAACGAAGGTCGTGCGGCCTTGTTGCTCGGCGGCGTAGATCGCGCCTTCGCGTCCGAAGTTGCCGATGCGAAAGCGGACTGTGCCGAGCGGTGTGGCGTTGGCGGTTGCGCCGTCCGGTGTGTCTTCGCCAGCATTTTCCGTTTCATCTTTACCACGTGGCATGGGTTTGATGAGGAGCGATGATTTGCTATCAATCAGACGTTCTGAGCTTGAATGGTCGAGTGTCTCGCTTTCTGCCTTGATGGTTTTCTTCTTCAATTGATTGCGAATGGATTTGATGTTGCCGCCGATGGCATCATCGAGTTGGTCGCGGATGCTCTGAATCGGCTTCACGTCGCGCTTGGTGAACTCGATGCCGAGCGCGTCGTCAAGGCGTCCCGTGACGAAGATTTCGCCTCGAAAGCGTATAAAGTCAGGGTGACGGCTGAGCGAGTTGAGGTTCAGCAGTTGCGCCGGAGCGATCTCGCGGTTATTACGCAGCACGTAGAAGCCGGAACGCTGGATGTTGTAGCCAGCCTGTCTGTTCAGACTCTTCCCACCTTGATCCGGCAAAATCACCAGACGAATGCGGACTGGGTCTTGAATCTCGCGCCCTTCAGTGTCTGTGTATTTCAACTCGTAAGTCTCATCGCTGTAAACTTCCGTGCCTTCGTGATTGAGCCAGAGCGGATCGTGAATCTCAACCTCATTGCCGTTGATAAAGAACTTGCGCCCGGCGCGTATGAACATGCGATAGACCTGTCCCAGATGTTGCGCCAACAGCTTCTCGATAGACTTGACATACTTCCGCTTAAAACCGTCGCACTTGGTCACACGCACGACTGTGCCGGATAGTGCATCGCCTAAAGCCGCCTCGAAAATATCCTTCTCGTCGTCTCTTGCTTTACCGAAATATTCTTTGACGAATTTATTCTCACTTGTCATGTGCTCGATGTCTGTGATGTTCGTTAACAAATCCTCGCCGAAGGACTGCGTGATAATAGTTAGGCGCTTACCAAGACTAAGCGAAGCCGTAACAAGTCCCATACCAAAGCGCCCGAGATCAGTCGCAGGATTGTGTGGCACGTTGCTGCCCAAACGCGAAGCCTGGTCAAGGACTTCCTCCGTCATGCCGTTGCCATCATCAGCTATTTGAATGACGAAGTCGGCTTTCGGCGCGCGTTCAATCGTGATGTAAACGTTCTGAGCGTCGGCGTCAATCGCGTTATCCACGATATCGCTGATGGCGTAAAGATTGTCGTAACCGAGATAGCGTAGGCTGTCGAGTAGCTTGCTCGCGTTGGGGCTGTTGTCGAGTCTCTTTTGCATGATAGTCATAGAAGATTGTTGGAGCGCGCAAGCTGTTAGACCTACGCACTCATGTTTTCTACCTTACGCCGTGACGACGACGCCATTCGATCAGCGCCTGCTCATCGCGCAACGAATTAAGTAAATCTGCTGCCTGCATCAAACGCTCCGCGCCGACCGCTTTACGAAAAGCTGCGCCGGTTGTGCGCCATCCACGTGCAGCTTCCTGTAATGCTCTGGCTACTGCATTTAACGGCTCGTCAGCGTTGATCTCAACAGGCTGCTGTTCTAGCGGTTCGCCGGTAGCAAGATTCATAGCTATGCGGCTGAGTATTATCAGCGCCTCATTTGAAGCAATGCTCCCGGCTTTCAATTCATCGCGGGCTTGGGTTTCCAATTGTATGAGCGCCTGTACAAAGTTCGTCGCCAGTTCTCGAACCGAAGTGACACTTGCGCCTTTTTTGTGATGTCGTCCAATCTGCTGCGCTTTGAGTTTTTTGAGATAGCGCAATGTCTCCTGTGTTTTCTCACTGCTCAAGAGCGCTACAACCCACTGGTAAGTCGCATCGTCAATGCCTTCTCGCTTGTCTTTCAAAAACGGTAATGACTCTCGAAAGACAGTATAATTTTTTAACCCCTGTGTCAGCTTCTCCAACTCCTTTTGTCGTGACCACGCGCGGCGAATAATGAGCGCGTAGCGGAGTAGATTGCGCGTAATGTAACTGCGGTCTTGAATCTGCCATAGTAACGCGTCAGAAGGCTTGGCTACCTCTTTCAGCAAGGTGTCGCCCATCCGCCAGAGCATTAAAACTTTTTCCTGTGGTGTGCCATCCCGCCAAAGATTATTTAGCGGCCCAAGGCGCTCAATCAACGGCCCTATTTTGCTTTCATCAAAGGATTGAGCTTTACTCATCTGCCGCCTCCTCTCCGTTGGCTCCGTTGAACTCTTGCTGAAGCAAAGGCAGACGCGGGCGCAAGGCCGTTTCTAGCCGACACATGAACTCTACCTGTTCATCGAACATCTGGTCGCGGCGATCAGGCTGACGACCGTAGCGCAGATAGAATTGGTCTTTATAATGAATCGAAACTGTCGCCGCCAGATACGCTCCGAGGCGATCCGTAAACTTCGGCTTGCCCTGCCGGGTGTGGGCCATGCGTTCATGGAAATCCGTGTGCGCCGTATTGATGTAAATGATCCCATCAACAAGACGCGAGCGGCGCAGCTTGCCGTCAGCATCCGGCGGAAAGTTGCCGAACTTGATATCAAAGCCTGCACGCTTGCGTTGCGCGCCTTCAGCCTTGAGCGGATCATCGTCGAAACGCTGTCCGCCTTCAGACTGACCACCTTGCGGGCCATCTTTCTCTGGATCAGGACCGTCGTCCGCACCCTCGCCGCCACCTTCCCATCCGCCATCTCTCTCCGACTCGTCTCGGTGTGGGCCGCCTTCATCGCCCCCCTCATTGCCCCCACCTTCCGACATAGCGCCGCGTTCTCGACCAACGGCCAATTCTGAGCGCAATCGCAAACGATCTTCACGCGAAAGCTCGTCCAGCACGTCGCGTAGCACATCTTCGAGACGATTGAGTGTGCTGTCGCGTTGCGCGTCATTGATGCGACTCAGAGCATCCTTGATCTCATCTTCAAAACCAAGAATTGCTTCATACAACACTGTCCGCCCCTTAGTCTGCTGGAAATCATCGCGCGTAATGACGGGGCGCACGATTTCACCGACTTCTATGTAGCCGAGTAGATGAGGGTGTCCCCAGATGCTTGTACGATGCAGTGACTTGCGTATGAACGATTTAATTTCGGCAATCTCATTGATGCGTCGCCCGCGCGCGAAGAACCGTGCAGCGCGATCCGGGATTTCAATCTCGGAGGCCTTCAAACGAATCTCAATTTGATAAAACCGCCCATTGAGTTCCAAATCAAGCGCCTTGTCAAAAACTTCGCCGGGGACTTGAGCGTAATCAAAGGGTTCGCAGTACAACACCGATTCGCCAATTTCTTGTACCGTTATGACAAGGTTCGGGCGCGCCAGAAGGCGCTCAAAGTGCCGCTCTATTTCGCGTTTGATAGAATCGGCGCTGATGTTCTCAAACCATTCTTCATCGAACGGGCCGACTGTCACTTCCGTGCCTGTGCCAGTGTCTGTGGGAAAAGGCTCCGATATCTCCCAAGGGCGGCGAATCCCGCGGTGTTGGTCGCGACTAAGGCTCAGTTCTATATGACTGTCTTCAGCATTCTTGGTACGGAATCTGATAATTTCAGACGCAGCTCGAAAAGCATGAACGCCGAAACCGAATTGACCGTTGACCCACGTGATGCCTTTTTTCTGCGATTCACCGACTCTTTCAACAATGCGCTCTAAAGTCTCACGGCGCATCCCACGACAGTTATCGCGCACGGTAACTTTGCGTTGAGAAGAATCGAGGATTACATCGATTTTGATTTCAAACGGGTAAGCATCTGCGTTGGCGCGGTAGAGTGGTTCAACGTCGTCAAGCGCATTGTCCACAAACTCCATCAGAATCCGTTCTGATGATTCGTAGCGACGCGCGATTTCATTCAACAACGCAGCCGGGTTGGAAATTTGCAGGTCGAAAGTGGATGGATCTTGAGAGACGTTTGTAGTCTCTTGGAGAGAAGTCTTAGTCATTTGTTGGCTCCCTATCTTGGCTCCCACTCAACGAGTGAAAGCAGGGTTAACATCTAATGCCAGCGCCGCTGATTATTGGCACGTCATTGTGAGCCGCAAATAAAAATGCCCCAACGGCAGATCCGCAGGAGCTTGACTGATAGCTACTTTACGCTTCGCTAATATAAGGTCAGGATATGATCCCAACTCTGATGCGCTTTTGTGGCTTAGTCAAACCCTTTTGGTCCAACTCACAGCGACACTGTAACGCCTCCTTTTATCCTTGTCAACTGTCGTAAGGAAACCCCGATAGACCAAACGCAGCACTAAAAATTTAAGGGTCATGACTAGATAAGGATAGCCGATCTAGTGATTTTCAATAGGAGTTGATAGAGGTCTTCATCACGATGATTGAACCTCCACTCACACTCCTTCAGATGTAAATAAAAGGTTGAACGGCTCATCCCTTTGAACTTGACGAGTCGAGTCTTAGCTAGGCCCCAGAAGCCTTCGATGCCATAGATGTGAGCTGTGCCGCGAACGAACTCATCGCGGTCATGACGAATACAATAATGTTTCTTGTAACCCATATGAACAATGCCATCATAGGAGCGAAAGCCATCCGTATGAATGGTCGAAGTCAAATCAACCTTGCCGCGAATAATGGCCTGAATGCTGGCCTTTTGCCGTTCGAGATGATCTCCGTATAGACGCGACCATTCCTTTTATAGACACCAAAGACGATAGTCTTCCCGCGTGCTCCACGTCCACGTTTGCCTCGCACTCGTCGAGCACCGAAGTAAGATTCATCCAACTCGACATCGCCACTGAAAGGCGATTCGCGCTCACAATGCTCTGCTACGGCCTGGCGAATCAATCTCAAATAACGATTAACCGTATTGCGATTCAGAGCAGTCAGGATACTGATCTGAATCGCAGTCAAATCAAGGGCAAAGAGCTTCAAAAGCTGCCGGAATTTAGCACGAGAAATCTTTGCACGAACAAATTGTCTAGAACTAACTGCCATGACTTAGTTTAACGCCATTCCTATGGCTCTTATCTAATCATGACCCTAATTTCAAAAATAATCTGACGCTGGCTAGGCTGTTGATGGGCTCTCGTCAAGGTGAAGCCTTTGCTCTCACCGGACAGCGCTCAAGCGCCACTAGATGTGGATCTGAAACATCATTTTCTCCCTGTGGAATCAGGCTTGCGTTTGAGCCTCATCCGCGCTTGCACGGACTGCTGCCTCGATGGCTCCGATCTCGTCCTCAGTCAACTCCGAAAACTTCGGACGCTTGGCCTTCGAGAGAGAGCCTCCGTTCTGCAAGATCATCCTCACCAGAAGCGATGCGCGGCGATTTGGCATGTCCACGATCTCCAATATTCTTCGCATTGCTTCGTCGAATACGGAGATGAAACCGAGTTCCTCTTTCAAATCCCTCCTGATGGTTTCCGCCACACACTCATACAAGTATTCGGCGAAGTCGGTCGCGTCCCAGTAGCGGTAGAGGTGCGCCGTCTCACTATCCACGGTCATGTGTCCTTTAGCGTCGAGCGAGTAGTCAATGAAGGGAAGGATTGACGAAGAGTAGATCCTTAATACTTCGTCATAGCCTGCCATGGTTCTTAGCATCACCGCGGAGACAGGAAAGAGTACGCCCTTCGGCGAGAAGCCGGATCGGGCGAGCACTTGGTGGACGAGGAAGCGGTGGATGCGACCATTACCGTCCTCGAACGGATGGATGAAGACGAATCCGAAAGAGAGCGCAGCAGCAATGCTCACCGGATCGACGCGCGCACCTTCTAACAACTCCGCGGTCTTCATCCACCCACCCATCAGGTCTGGTACGTCTTCGGGTTTAGGGCTGACGTAGTGGACGTGCTCGCGGTAGTCGCTCATCGTCTGCCCGACATAGTTCTGCTCATCGCGCCAATTGCTTGCTGCATACCTCGGGTCAACAATCGAGTTCTGAAGCTGGATGAAAGACTGCTTGTCAGTCGGGTCGAAATTAGCGACTTCGTGGAGCGCCGCCACAAATCGTTCGGAGCGACGACTTCCGACTGCCTCGCCCTCGATCTCAAATGAGGATTTAGTTTCCTTTATGTAAAGATACTGGACAGCGCGGGCGAGGGTCGCCGTGTCAACGCTCTCGACAACCTGTTTCGCTTCTCCCGCAAGTCCCGCAATCACCCATTCGTCTAGCTTCTCCGTCCGGCGAATTAAAGGGCAATAGTCTTTGCCACCCAGTAGATTGTCGTTTACGCGCTGTCGTGTCGCCTTCCTGCCGGGAATCGTTATATGCAGCGCAGGGTTCAGTAGATCAACATAGCCGCCCGACGGCACGTCAGGCACGTCCAGTGTTTTCCCGGTGAGTAACTCGTAGAGATACCACGCGCGCCGGGCGAAGATGCCGGTTGGCTCGCTGCGAACCCATTCTTCAATATCGGCGCGGTCGAGCGCTTTGAAGGCGGCATGAAGCACACTCAGGTCAACCGGCTCATACCTCAGTGCAAACTTGAGATTGCCAATGATCGTGTCCTGCCTGAACCACTGCGGATAATACTCGGAGATGGTGCTGCCGGAGATGTTCGTCCGCCTCGCCCCATGCGTCACGAAAGAGCGCACCGCGGGGAAGGGAACTCGTAGGCCCAAAGCTTCGATTAAAGCCGTCAGCCCGACCGAGCGGGGATAGCTGTCCGACGATGACACTTTAGCCGGCATAAGAATCCCCTCTTGCTAAGCTGCCCCTGCTTCATGACTGGTAGGATTGAGTTTTCTTACCTGCATAGCCCATCCTGCTAAAATTCTTACTGCGGGCTTGAAAATAACACTTTTCGTGACAGTTCGCGAAAAATTCGCACTTCCGCGCGAGAAATCTTACTGAGAGAGACTTCAGACCATATTTTCTTAGCAGGGGGCAAGGAGTACACAGTAGCAAGTGTCGAAGAATCACTCCTTGTGTGAAATTTACCTGATCTCGTCGAGGAGTTTGATGAAGTTACGCTTACGTTTGAATTCAACTCGGAGCGTCACAAGATAGTCGTCAAACTCAGTTTCGCGCCCCAGTCGGTCGAGCGTTTTACGAATCTTGTGCAAGAGTTCGACGGCCTGTTCGTAAGCAGCGTTGTTGGTCATTTCCACCAGAGGGGCGATGCGTTCCCTGTAAATGGAGAGTGCGTCTTGCGGGTGATCCTGCTCGCGGATGGCAGCGAGCTTCATCCACAGTTCGTTTGTGCAGCCGCCCGCCAAAGCCTCCTGCCATGCCTCGTCGTATCGTTTCTCCCACAGAAAGATACGTACGAGTTCTGAGTGATCGGCCTCCTGCCAGTGCCAGTAAGTTTTCTGACGCCCCTTCTGCTTCTTCCGTCCCGCAATTGACTCTTGATATATGGGCGAGCGCAGCTCCCTCCACTGAGGCCGCAAGGTAGCCGACCATGCATGCAGTCCAAATGATTCCGGAGTCGGTGCTGGACGAATTCGTTGTGATGCGCCTGGCGGAAATGATTCAGGAGAGAAAGGCCCGGAAAGCAGTCCAACGCGCTATTTCAAAGTGGGACGGGGATGGAGGCTGCCTCGCGTTTAAAAAATGTGCGGAGCAATTGGATGTCGTCTTGGCGCGGCTTGAGGATAATGCACTAGATGAAATTCAGTGAGTTGGCAAAACTGCAAAAGGGTAGAGGTACTACCTCAAAGGGCCGCAACCGGGAGCAGTAATTTTAGAGCAGCCATCCCGGCTTTAGAATGGCCGAAAATCTCGTGCGGGATTTTTGACGGGACTCAAGGGAGTAAAGAGGGCGAAATAGCTTCAGTCAGGCGCACAGGGCCAAATGTTCTACCCTTCGAGAATAGCTGCAAACGTACGGTAAAAGTAGAAAAGCGCGCCCTAGACGATACAGGCGCGCTTCTCAATGTGGCGGAGCCGACGGGACTCGAACCCGCGACCTCCGACGTGACAGGCCGGCGTTCTAACCAACTGAACTACGACTCCGGGTAAAGCTGACTGATTTTCAACTGTGTGGTAGGCACGGAGGGATTCGAACCCCCAACCTCTTCCTTGTAAGGGAAGCCGTCTACCATTGACATACGTGCCTGTGGTCACTTGATGCTTTTGATGACTGCGCAGGCGAAGTGTCATCCTAAAAGATGAATGCCGGGCTGTCAAGCAGTGGAGAAAAGCGTTAAGTGTTGGAATAGTGTGTTGCTGAAAGCGCGAGGGGAATTGATCTGCGAAAAACTGAGGTGCGCTATACTGAGCAACTATGAGAGACCCGGACATTGCGCGCGAGCGACTCCATAACCAACACATTTCCCGACCTGCGTTTGAAAAGCCTGCGGAGGTCGTGGCTTGGCTGGGCGCTGTTCAGGCTCAGGACTATCTGGGCGCGCTCTGGGCCACGGGTCTGCGTATGCGCCGCGCGGTCGAGGCAGATATAGAGCAGGCACTCGCCAGTAAAAAGATTATTCGTACCTGGCCGATGCGGCGCACGCTGCATTTTGTGGCGGCTGAAGATGTGCGTTGGATGCTTGAGCTTCTGACGCCGCGTATTGTTGCTGCCAGCGCGCTTCGCAGCCAACGGATTGGCCTGGACGAAGCAACTTTTACGCGCAGTAAAAAATTGTTCGTGCGCGCTCTCGAAGGCGGCAGACAGTTGACGCGAAAGGCCATGTATGAAGTATTGGAGAGGGCGAATATTTCCACGGCCAACTACTGTGGCCTGCATATTCTGTCACGGCTCTCGCAGGAAGGAATACTCTGTTTCGGATCAAGAGAAGGTAAGCAACAAACATTCGCATTGCTGGACGAATGGGTGCCGACTGCCAGAACTCTGAAACGCGATGACGCGCTGGCAGAGCTTACAAGACGCTATTTCACTAGCCACGGCCCCGCGACTGTGCAGGATTTTGTCTGGTGGTCTGGGCTGAGAACGGCAGATGCAAGGGCGGGTCTTGAAATGGTGAAGTCGCAACTCGTACAAGAGGCTGCGGGCGGTCAGACCTACTGGCTCTCTTCATCTATGCCAACTGCGAAAGATGCGTCGCTAACTGCTTACTTGCTGCCGCCTTTCGATGAGTACACGGTCGCATACAGAGACCGCAGCGCAGTGCTTAACCCTTTATATGCGAAACAGGTGAATACGGGAAACGGCGTCTTCAGCCCGATCATTGTGGTAGATGGTCAAGTTGCAGGCACATGGAAGCGTGCTCTCAGGAAAAATTCGGTTGCGATCAAGCTGAGTTATTTCAACAAGCTAAACCGTGCGCAAACACGCGCCGTCGCTGAAGCCGCCAGCCGCTACGGAGAATTTCTCGGCGTGCCGGTTGAATTGCTTTTTTAGAGCAGCCACACGGGAAGTTCTGCGCGCCTGTTTTTTGAACTTTCAGAGATGCTCTGCGTGTGAGTCTGAGTATGTGCGCGCTTGTCCGTCTCTGTTTGAGCGTCATCATCTATGGTCTGTTGTTTGTCCCTTTTCTCGATTGGCGAGATGAGCGCGTCTTCAACCTGTTGGTCTAGTCTTCCGATGACGGACATAAAATCTTTGCTCCTGTTCGGATGTGGCGCGCACGCTCTTTCACGTTGAGCGTGTTTGCGGCTATATTTAATTTGTCTCCCGAAACGATAAATCCCTTTTTTGAGTTTACGAGTATGTTGAAGCGTCTGGCAATCCTTCTCAGGCATCATGTACGGAACGGGCGCGCGAGCGCAATTCTTTTAACTCTACTCATTTTTTGCGGCGCACTGTTTGTCGTCAGCGCGCAGCAGCCTCCGCAGCAGGACAAGAATAAGCAGAGGCCGCGTCGCGTCGGCGCATCAAACACGCCCGCGCCAACAGCGTCCACGCCTCCTTCATCTTCAAACACAGACGAAGGCGAAGAGGTTGGCGAAGGCGATGTCCTGCGCGTGGAGACGCAGCTCGTCTCTGTTCCGGCGGTCGTCTATGACCAGACGGGCCGCCCGCTCGTCAGCCTGCGCGCGGAAAACTTCACGCTCTATGAAGACGAACGCCCGCAGGAGATCAGCAACTTTTCAACGAGCGAAGCGCCATTTGAAGTCGCGCTCCTCTTAGACACTTCAGGCTCGACGCGCGCGGATGTAGCCTTGATACGACGCGCCGCAAACGCATTCATAGAAGCACTGCGTCCGGGCGACCGCGTCGCCATCGTCTCATTCAACACGGTGCCGAACAATCCCGCGCGCCTCGCTCAAGTTGATGTCGAGACAAAGCTGACGAGTGATCGCAAAATTCTGCGCAAGGCTGTCGAAGACATCGGCTCATCGAACGGCACGCCCTTCTACGATGCACTCTCGCGCGTAGCCGAAGACATCTTCAAAGAGCCGCCGGGCAAAGATGTGCGTGGACGCCGCGCCGTTGTAGCTTTAACAGACGGAGTTGATTCGGCGAGCAACAGCGATTTTGCCGCCGCGCGCAACAGGCTGCTGCGCTCAGGCATTGCCTGCTACTTTGTTGAAATCAACACGGAAGATTTCGTCGAAGACCGCCTGCTCAAAGATTGCGAGGACGATGGGCGTTTGAGTCTCTCGCGCACGCAGCTTGAGCGTTACAGAAAAATCTTTCTGCCGCACGCGGACGCAGACGACTATGCGGACTTCTGCCGCATCGGCCCGTTCGAGAGAATGCAGATTAGCCGCGACCTCTACAATCTTGCGCGCCGCGAGATGAATGATCTGGCGCGCATATCGGGCGGCAAGACGTTCATCGCAGGCAATCTCTACGACGCGCGCAACGCCTTCGCGCAGGTTGCGGCTGAAATCGGCACGCAGTACAGTCTCGGTTATTATCCTTCAAACAAAACGCGCGACGGACAATTCCGCAAGATTCGCGTCGAAGTACGAGGCGTCAACACTCGCACGCAGGTTCGCGCGCGCGAAGGTTATTACGCTCCAAAGAGTTAAAATTAATAGTGGAAGAATTAACAGGATCGACAGGATGAACAGGATAAAGAAGAAACGATGAAGGAGGAATGATGAGCGATGAATGAAAGAAGAAAAGCATTCTATTCATCATTCCGCGTTCAGCATTCATCGCTTCTTCTTCATCCTGTCTATCCTGTCCATCCTGTTTGAATTATCTTTTGATTGAGAGGCTTCTTAATGAATCAGAAAACTTTTAATCGCATCACGCTCATCGTGCTTGATGGATTCGGTGTTGGAGAGATGCCGGATGCTGCCGCGTGGGGCGATGCGGGTTCGGATACTCTGGGCCATGTCGTGAAATCGCGCGAGGTGCGTTTGCCGAATTTGCAGCGAATGGGCTTGGGCAACATTGGCAAGTTTGAAGGCTTGCCGCCTGTCGAAAATCCGCGCGGGTGCTTTGGCCGTTGCGCTATGCGCTCAAACGGCAAGGACACGACGACGGGCCACTGGGAGATGGCAGGAATAATTTTAGAGCGTGCGTTTCCGACTTATCCGAACGGATTCCCGCCGGAGATTCTTGAACGCTTCGTGGCAGAGACAGGCGTGCCCGGCGTGCTCGGCAACTTTCCAGCTTCCGGCACGGAGATCATCAAAGACCTCGGCGAAGAGCACGTCAAGACTGGCAAGCCAATCGTTTACACTTCCGGCGATTCCGTTTTTCAAATCGCCGCGCATGAAGAAGTCATCCCTTTGCCGAAGCTTTATGAGATTTGCGAAACGGCGCGCGGAATCTTGCGGGGTGAGCACGAGGTTGGCCGCATCATCGCGCGTCCTTTCACGGGTGAGCCGGGCGCATTTCGTCGCACAGAGAATCGTCACGACTACGCCGTGCCGCCGCCGCGCCAGAATCTTTTAGTCGCGCTTAACGAAGCGGGCCTTGATGTCGTCTGCATCGGCAAGATTGCTTCTATCTACGACGCGATGGGCGTCACGGTTGACCTCACGGCGAAGAACAACCAGCAGTCAATAGACCAGACAATCGCTGCGCTTAATGAGAACACGCGCGGCCTCATCTTCTCCAACCTCGTTGACTTCGACATGCTCTACGGGCATCGCCGCGACCGCGAAGGCTATGCACGCGCGCTCGAACATTTCGATGCCGCACTGCCGCAGATTCAAGAAGCGATGAAGGAGAGCGACCTTCTCATCATCACTTCCGATCACGGCAACGACCCGACCTACAGGGGCACAGACCACACGCGCGAATACGTCCCGCTCCTCGTCTATGGCAAGAGCGCACGCGCAGGCGTCCGGCTTGGCACACGCGATTCGCTCTCAGACATCGGCCAGGCCATCGCAGAGAATTTCGGTTTGAAGTTAATTGCCGGAGAGAGTTTTTTATCAAGCATTACTTGCGAGTGAGGAACTCTTACTGAATTCTCAAGTGAGTTATGTATGAAAGCATTCTAAAGCGATTGCGAGAGAAGATTCGCGCACGACAGTATGTGATGACTCTCCACGCTGAAGAAGAGATGAATAATGATGGCCTGACTATCTTTGATATTGAACGCGGAATTCTCACCGGCAAGATCATTGAACGTCAAAAGGATAGTATGACAGGGGAGTGGAAATATTTGGTTCAAGGGCTGACTATGACAGACCTTGAAGTTGTAGTTGTGACTAAGTTGAGTCCGACAGGCAAGTTGGTTATCATCACCGTGTATGTTGAATAAAGAGCAGAAAAGAGACAGTCAGATAATCTGCGACATCTGCGGCAAAAGAGGCGCGCGGATTCGCCACGTCACGAGGAGTTATGGCAAAGGAGCAACCCTGCTCGTGATTGAGAATATTCCTATTGTTACCTGTCCTCACTGCGGAGAAAGTTATCTGACGGCGGAAACTTTGCATGAAATAGAACAAATCAAACTCCACCGCGCGAACTTTGCCGTGAAGCGTTCCGTAGCTGTTGCTACTTTCGCTTAATACTATCGGCTCGCTACGCTAGAGACACAGCGCTTCATCTGAAACTTCTTTTCATCAATCAATGTCCGGGTCTTTGAGAATCGCTATGTAAGGCAGGTTGCGATAGCGTTCGGCGAAGTCCAGCCCGTAGCCGACAACGAATGCGTCAGGGATTTTGAAGCCCAGATAATCAATCGTCACATTGCGCTCTCTACGCTCAAACTTATCAAGCAGGGCGACGAGTTTAACGCTCGTTGCGCCGCGCGATTCAAGGTTGGCGATGAGATAAGAGAGCGTGAGTCCGGTGTCAACGATGTCCTCGACGACGATGATGTCACGCCCTTCAACGGCCACGTCCAAATCTTTGACGATGCGTACTTCGCCTGACGTGCGTGTTGACGAGCCGTAACTGCTAATCGCCATGAACTCCACGCCGAGGCGCATATCAATCGCGCGCATCAAGTCGCTCAGGAAGATGCACGCGCCTTTGAGCACGCCGATGAGCAAAGGGTTGCGGCCCGCGTAGTCGCGCGCCACCTCCGCTCCGACCTCTGCGATGCGCGTTTGAATCTGTTCGGCGGAGAAGAGTGGTTCAAGGTTAGGGTTGCTGAATTCCGACGGGATGTGTGCTGAAGAAGTAGCCAAGACGTGTCTCCTGAAAATGGGTGTATGAAATACTTTTGGCGTTTGCCTGTCCGCCTCTTGGTGCGACATACTATGTGAGCTTCTCTACGCAGGTCAATAGAAAGTAGTGGTTTAATTTGGAGATGAGTGTGAGATAAGTTGAGACTCACCGCAGAGACGCAGAGTTACCGCAGAGTCTTCGCAGAGGATTGAATCTAATTCAACATCTCTGCGTAAACTCTGCGAAGGCTCTGCGCCTCTGCGGTGAATAACCCAAACATGACACTCTACCTCAATCTTAACCACTACTAAATAGAAAGGGATTAAGAGTGAGACAAGCCATCAGACCTAGCTGGCACATTCTGTTATTGCTTGTTTGCTTGTGCCTTGTGCCGTTCGCGTACAACGCCCAAGCGCAGAGCGGCGCGGCGGCGAAAGCGAAATCGAACAAGGCTGCCGCGAAATCCGGCTCGCCTGTGAAGATTCGCGCCCGCGCGTCTGAGCGTGAGGTCAATGCGAAAGTACCTGACGACGCGGCGGTTGAAGCGATTATCGCGCCTTACGCTCCGAAGGTGCGCGCGCTCGATGTGGTTATCGGCAAGCTGGCGACGGATTTGAAGAAGGAAGGCATGGGCGGCGGCACGATGGGAAACTTCGTGTCGGATGCGATCAGGGCGAGCGCGGAAGCAAAACTCGGCAGGCCCATTGCTCTCTCATTCACCAACAAGGGCGGGCTGCGCAAGAATGAGATTACGGCGGGCGAGCTTAGCGTGCGCGACATCTTCGACTTGATGCCGTTTGAAAATGCGCTGGTCACAATCGACCTGACAGGAGCACAGGTCAGGCGCATCCTCGAAGTGATGATGGCAAACGACGAGCCTGCGGAATCGGGCGCGCGTATTAAGTTTCGGCGCGCAGGCGATAAAGGCTACCAGATTGTGGACCTAAAATTCATTGGCGCAGACGGAACAGAGCAACCTCTAGACGATGCGGCGACCTATACCATCCTCACGACAGATTACCTTTTGAATCGCGGCGGCAGTTATGCCGTCCTGAAAGAAGGGAAGAATGCTAACCCGCTCGGCATCACCATCCGCGATGCTGTGATTAATTACGTGAAAGATTTCGCGGCGAAGGGCAAATCGGTCAGCGTGCAACTCGACGGTCGTTACAAGGGCGAGCGTCCTGAAGATGAGCAGGGAGACAGAAAGCAATGATTTCAAGACGAAAATTTCTGAGCGCAACACTCGCGGGCGGAGCGGCGCTGGCCCTTTCGCGCAACGCCTTCACGGAGATTCTTCCTGAAAAATTTAATGCGCTCAACGCGCCCCTGCTCGAACCCAAACGCGGCGAGACGCTCATCACAATCCTTCACACCAACGACACGCACTCGCAGATTGACCCGCTCCCCGCCAACGACAAATATGCTGGCAAAGGCGGCACAGCCCGTCGCGCAACGCTCGTCAAGCGCGTGCGGCGCGAGCAGCCGAACACACTTTTGGTTGACGCCGGAGATGCTTTTCAGGGCACGCCCTACTTCAACTTCTATCGCGGCGAAGTTGAATACAAAACGATGTCAGCCATCGGCTACGATGTTGTCACGCTTGGCAATCACGATTTCGATAACGGCATTGATGCTCTCGCCGCCGCGATGAAATTCGCCACCTTCGAGTTCGTCCTCGCAAACTACGATGTGCGCGGCACGGCCATAGAGCCGCGCGTCAAGCCTTACCGCGTGCGCACGCTCGGAGGCATACGCATCGGACTCTTCGGCATGTGCATTGACTTGAACGGCCTCAATGCGCCCGCCACTTTCAAAGGCGCAAAGTATCTTGACCCTGTACAGTCGGCGCGTGATGCTGTGCAAGCCTTACGCGAACGCGAAGGCTGCACGCTCGTCGTCGGCATGTCGCACTTAGGCTTATATACCAAGACTCCGTTGACAGGTGAGATAGGCGACTCGCAGGTGGCATCGCAAGTTGACGGCATAGACTTCATCGCAAGCGGCCACACGCACACCTTTATGAAGGAGCCGATCATGGTCAAGCAGCCTTCGGGCAAAGAGACTATGATCTTTCAAGTCGGCAAGAGCGGCATCTATCTTGGCCGCGTTGATTTCCGCATCAGCGGCGGACGAGTCACAGCCTCCGCCGCCAGACTGCTGGATTTGCGAGATGAATCATTAGCATAAAAGGCTGTCCGTAGCCCGTAGTCCGTTGTCAGTGGTTTGTGATTGGCGAATTGAATTCTAAAGATAAAGCATTCACGATTAAGTAAGCTCAGAACAACTGACAACTGACAACTGACAACGGACTACGGACTAATTGTTTATGTCTGAAGACCAACAAACACGTGATCGCATACGCGCGCTGGTGCGTGATGTGCTGGACAACGCGCTGCCTGCTGAGGAAGAGACGGCGACGGGCGGCAACGCTCCCGCTTCACACGAGAACGCTCCTAAAGCAGCGCCTTCATCAACGCCGACGCGCTTCATCAACACCGCACCTGCTGAACATGCCGCTTCGGAAAAACCGTTCACGCGCGACGAATCTTCCAAGATGGTTATTACTGAAGACGACGTGCGCGGTCTTGAAGAAGGCGCACGCTTGCGCGTTGCGGAAGGCGCGCGGTTGACACCGCTTGCCGCAGACATCGTGCGCGAGCGCAAGATTGAGCTTGTGCGTCGCGTGCCGCGTCGCGGCTCGAACAAAGTTAAGATGATTGCTGTCGGAGCGGATCACGGCGGCTACGCAATGAAAGAGGAATTGAAAAACTTTCTCGCAGAGTTGGGCCAACGCGTTTTAGATTTCGGCACTAACTCGGAAGACGCTGTTGATTACCCTGACTTCGCGCACGCCGTCGCACGCGCCGTCGCCGAACACGAAGCAGACGTAGGCATTATTATTGACGGTGCTGGCGTCGGCTCCTGCATGACCGCCAACAAGGTCACAGGCGTGCGCGCCGCCGCCTGCTACTCCGTCGCTGTCGCCAAAAATTCGCGCGAGCACAACGATGCCAACGTGCTCACGCTCGGCAGCAAGACAATCAACAGCGCAGAGATGCGCGAGATTGTTAAGGCTTGGCTCTCAACGGAGATGACAGAGGAACGCCACCGCAAACGTGTCGCCAAAATCGAAGCCGTTGAGCGGCAATACAGCCATTAGCCAGATGCTCGTAATGATTGTCCGGCGTCTCCCTGCGAGCGTACAATGATTGGTGCAGGAGACTTTTAGGCGAGGCGAGAGACATGGCACAAGAGATTGAGACTAAATCGAGCGCACCTCCCGTCGCTGCTCCGTCGTCTGAGAAGATGAGCTATGAAGAGTTCCTCGTGCGGATGGATGGGCTTCATGCAGAGTGGGTTGACGGCGAGGTGATTTTGATAAGTCCTGCATCTAAGCGACATCAAGACATAGTTGGATTTTTGATGGCATTGGTCCGTCATTTTGTAGAAGCAAAAAAGTTGGGCATTGTTCTCACCGCGCCCTTTCAGATGAAGCTCGACTTCAGACCTTCGGGACGAGAGCCGGACTTAATTTTCATCGCGCAGGAAAATCTTGGTCGCTTGAAAGAGACTTATCTTGAAGGCGCGGCGGATGTGGCGGTGGAGATTATCAGTCCTGAGAGTCAGGCGAGAGATCGCGGCGACAAGTTTTATGAATATGAGCAGGGCGGCGTGCGTGAGTACTGGCTGATTGACCCGACGCGCAGGCAGGCGGAGTTTTACAGGTTGGGAGACGATCAAATCTATCGTTTAGTTTCAACCGGCGAAGATGGAATCTTTGAGAGCGAGGTGTTGAAAGGCTTGCGCCTTCGCGTTGACTGGCTGTGGCAAGAGCCATTGCCGCCTCTGTTGTCTGTTTTGAAAGAGTGGAAATTGATTTAGAGTTAGAGTTTTGTTGGCGGAGAGTTTTCGGCATATGCCTTATTCACATAATGGCGATCTTGAACATCTGGTTGAGCAGATAACGGATGTCATCGTCGCGCGCCTGAATGGCGACGCGGACGAGCAGGCTGCTTTGTGCGGGTGCTCGAATGAATGTTTCAATCGCTGCCCGGAGCGTATGCACAGGGTGGTGGATGCGGGCGCATCTCGGATCGGGCTGGTGCTTGGGCAGACGGCTTCGGCGCGCGATTGGGCGAGCTTGATTGACCACACGCTCTTGAAGCCTGAAGCGACGGAGGATGACATCAAGCGTTTGTGTGAAGAGGCTGCTCGGTTTCATTTCGCTTCCGTGTGCGTGAACCCGACGTGGGTGAAAGCGTCGGCTTGCCATTTGAAGGGAACGGGCGTGCCTGTCTGCACGGTGATAGGGTTTCCGCTCGGCGCGACGCTGCCGGATGTGAAGGCTTATGAGGCTCGGCGCGCAATCTTTGACGGAGCGCGCGAGGTTGATATGGTCATCAACATCGGCGCGCTCAAAAGCGGAGACGATTGCGCCGTTGAGCATGACATACGTTCCGTCGTGGAGGTCGCGCACGAAGTCGGCGTGACGTGCAAGGTGATTATAGAGACTGCGCTTTTGACGGATGAAGAAAAAGTGCGCGCGTGTCTGGCTGCGAAAAATGCTGGCGCGGATTTTGTGAAGACTTCGACGGGGTTCGCTAAAGGCGGAGCGACCGTTTCAGACATTGCTTTGATGCGTCAGGTCGTTGGCTCTGAGCTTGGCGTGAAGGCTTCGGGCGGAGTGAAAGGTTTAGAGGACGCGCGCAAGATGGTTGAAGCAGGTGCGACGCGCATCGGCGCAAGCGTCGGCGTCAAGATTGCACAGGAGGCTGCGGGAAATAAGACCGCGAGTGCGAGCGTGGGCGCGTATTGAGCGCATTCCAGAGTCGGAAAGGTCCAGGCTCTTTGGTGGTCCTTGAAAGGACGCTGTTGATTTTGTGCCGCCGAAGCACGGCACGAAGCCGCAAGTCGAGAAGGCTAGTAAGAAGAGGAGCAAGAAATGACTACAGAAGAAAGAGTCCTCAGACTCGAAAATGCCTTTGCTACGCTGGCCGAATTAGCGGCCTCTGTGAACTCGCGCACGGACCGCTTGGTCGAGTTATCCGTGAACTTCGATGAGCGCATGGATATGTTAATGGAAAAGCAGAACACGTTAGTTGAAACGCAGAATATGTTAGTGGAAAAGCAGAATGCGTTGGTTGAAACGCAGAATATATTAATTGAAACGCAGAATACGTTGGCGGAAAAGCAGACTATATTAGTTGAGACGCAGAATACGTTGGCGGAAAAGCTGAATACGTTAGCGGAAATGCAGAAGCAGACAGAGGCGGGCCTTCAGGCTTTAACGCAGATTGTCTCTGACCTGTCGAAAGATGTGTCCGGGTTGACGGAAGCACAGAAGCGCACGGATGAGAAATTATCTGAGACAGACGCGCGACTGGATAGACTTGCGAGTCTTGTCGAGCGGCATATTAGCGAAGTCCGAGAGTGAGCAAAGAGAGGCGATAAGCGATGAGCGGAACTAATCTGCCCCCCGGAACCTATGCGCCCGAAAAGTGTGGCTGGTGTAATGGTACGGGGAAACGTCCTAACAGCACGACTGAAGCTTGCTTTACGTGTGGAGGGCAAGGGAGCGTTCCTGTTTTGCAACCGGCAAGGAAATGCGCAAGTTGTGGAGGCACAGGAAAAAGATCGGGAACACCGGCTGAGCGTTGCTTCGCTTGCCATTCAACGGGTTGGGCGCACGCATGGAAGTATTGAGAAAACTTTAAAACCTTAAATGATTATTTCTCTTGAATGAGCCTGCCGAAATTTACCTCAAGCCCCGCAAGCGGCAACAGCATATGCCGACTTGCGGGACTAAAATTATTCTCCCTGACTAAAACTTAAAACCGAAAACCTATTCCGGCGGTGAACTGAAGGTTGTGCGTTCTGTGGGTGGGGACTGTGAGTGGCACTATCACGGGCGGGCCGCTTCCGGGGATGACGATGGTGTTGAAGTTCGTCGCGCCGTAACGAATGATCGTGTCGCCCAGATCAAAGCGTGTGACGATGCGCTTTGTTGGATAGAGTTCAAGGACGCCGCCGACATCCATTGCGAAATTTGTCGTTCGCTCCGTGCGCAGGTCGAAAGGAAACGCGCTGCCCGATCCGTTCGGGACGTAATCGAATCTGCCCTGCGTGAAAGAGATGAGGCCGGGACGCGCTTTGGCGAAGAGGCCATACTTCTCGTGACGCTTGCCGATCTTGACGCCGAAGAATCCTTCGACGGCGCGGCCTCCGTTGAGAAAGAATGCTCGCGCGTTGTGCGGGAGAACGTCGCCTTCCGCTTCGAGGGCGACGCTCTTGTTCAGGTTGTAAGTGAACCTCGCGCCGAGTCCCGGCTCCGTGCGCTCGTCGTTGTAGGTGAGAGAAGTGAAGTGAAAGCCGACTTCATACTTTGGCAAATCGTCTGGCGCAGTTGATGCAGACTGGGCTTGCGCCTGCGCTTGACAGAGCGAGAGCGCGAGCATGAGAAGTGCGCTGGCGAAAAGAAATTTTTTCAACATAAGTTCGGTCTCCTTTTGAAAGTTGACAGAGTTAGAGCGTGCAGCGCGAGTTTCAAAAGCGCGCGCCGCCGTTGTCGTTTATCTTCTGATTAGTGCTGCTTAGTTCTTTGGCAAGAGGTTCTCGATTCGATCCGCAGAGCCAACCGAGATGTGTTGATTACGGGGAGGAAGTTTTGTCTCCACTTTTTGCGAGCCGATTTGCTGGGAAGCCTGAGTCGCTTCGAGCGCCGTCTTGGACTTCAGTGTGTCTGAAATACTACCGTAAGACTTCATCAGTTGCATGTTTGCGTCCGGGATCGTAGTGGTCCCGCCGGAGATGTGCGTCGTCGAATATGAATCTGAAAGAGGAACGTAAGTCGGATCGTAAAGCACCCAGAGATTCCATGTGCCGCCGCTCCCGATAATGGGTGCGCTGGAAATCCAGGCGATGTGGTCATTGCCGTCGTCGAATGTAATCTTATTGTCGTTAATCATCGCCGTCTTGCGAAACTCGTAGCCCGCGTGCGGTATCAGAGAAAAAATGTAGCGGCCTCTGCCCGGCACGTAGAACCAGACGAGTGCGCCCTGACAGCCGCGCGCTGCCTTTCCGCCGCCAGCCAACTCGTCGTTAATCATCAACTTGTAATCCTTGACGGATAGCTCCACGTTGGCGAGCGTGAAATCCTGTGGCGGCGTGGTCACATCTGTCGCGGGGTCATGCTCGTCCGTGAGGTTCGACCTGTCATAAGAGACTTTCACGGTGTCAACGATCTTGTCTCCCGTCTGCGGATTGACGAGCAGGTCGAGGGCGAAGGCATCGCCGTCTTCAATGATCTGCGCTTCCGTTGAGCGTGGCAGCGTCGAGATGCTGGCGTTCAATTTAAGCGGACGCTGCATGAAAGAGTTGCGCGTGCGCAGGCGTTGTTGAAACTCTGCGCTCAAGGGTCGCACAAAGACGCGAAACTGCTTTGAGGTAGCGACAGGCTCGACGACCAGATCGTAGCCGAACAGAAACGTGCCGACTTTATCAACAAGGATGCGATGAATCACATGATCGTCGTCAACGAAGACCTGATACTGGACCATCTCCTGCACGGCGCGAGAAGCGTCCGGCCTGCGCGTGTCAGCCGCGATGGTCTCGACTCTAAAAGAGACGAACCCTGCTGTTTGAAGCTGAACGACAAAGGGTGTGCGCTTGCCGTCCTGCGCGAGCGCGCCTGTTGAAAAGAGGGCGAGCGTGAATAGCAGCAGCAGCGCGATTCTACTTTTCATTATGATAGCCCCCCTTGATGATTTTAAGCTTCACGTCACCGGCTGGCTTGAATGCCGAGAGGCTCGCCTGCGCTTCCGTCGCTATCTCGCTCGCGGAATCAGCCGTCGCGTTTGAAGATTTTGCAGAGGCATTAGCCAACGCGCGGGCAGCTTTATCTCTATTCTGCGAACGATCCCTTTCAACATAAACAACGTGATTCACAACCTTTTCCTGTATCACAGGAACTTCTACGGTTCTTGTCTTCTCAATCGCAGGAGCGTTAGTTCCTTTAACGACGACTTGCGGCGAGAGAGAGAGCAGCATGAGCGTCGGGGTCAAGAGTAGAAGTACGAGCGCGGCTGCAACAGGAGCGGGCACGCGCACTTGAACTGCAAAGAGGCGTCGCCACAGAGGCGTGCCATTTTCAGGTGTGCGCGCAGCCGCGCTAATCTTATGGCGCAGCGTGTTGTGATGAGCGTCCCAGAAACTCTCTTCGGGCAGGAGGGAAGCGGACGCTTGATCGAAGACGTTGATGGTGTCGCTGAGAGAAGCGTAATGAGCCTGACACTCACGGCAACGCGCGACCTCGCGTAGCAATCTCTGCTTACGCAACTCGTCCATCTCGTCAAAGACAAGATCGAGCAGACTCTCTTTTGTGCTATGGCAATCGTGCATACTGTACCTCTGCCTTACGGTCTGGGACGTTTGAAATAGAACGTCCCTTTGTCGGAACCGCTCCCGCGTAGAGCCGGGTCATAGAGCGCCAACTCCCACCCCTGCGCGCCCATCGCATCAAGCTCATCGTCACGCAGAGCTTTGTTCGCGCGAATGGTCTTGTACTCCCAGACCGTGCGGCTGCTCTTTTGAGAATCATCTCTTTGCGCGTAGCCCTTCCAGCCTTCCAGACAGAACAGGGCGACGACGGCTGCAATCAACAACCAGTAAGCCAACGGTTTCATCCCTGTGCCTCCTTCCGCAGTTGTCCGGCTAAAAGTTTTCGCCTGCGACGCAAGCGATGTAATCGGCTGCCTTCGGCTCGATGCCGAGACGCTGGCGCAATTTTGCGACGGCGCGAAAGAGAGATTTCTTGATCGTCCCCGTCGAACATTTGAGCGCGGCGGAAATCTCTTCGTAGGTCATCCCTTCCTCGTGCTTGAGCAGGAAGATTAGACGCTGCTGCGGCGTCAATTCATCGAGAGCCTGCGCGACTTTTTCCAGCAGCATCTTTTGTTGCACACCGTCTTCGAGCGCGTTTGCGGGCGACGAAATAAGATGCTCCATGTAGTCAACCGAGTCGAGCGCGATCATCCTGATCTCCGCCGCGCGCTGTGTCAGGTGCTTTCGCAGGCTGCGTTGATGATTGAGAAAGGCGTTGATGGTAATCTGGCGGAGCCATGTGTAGAAGCTCGATTCGCCTTTGAACGAAGCGATGGCTTTGAAAGCTTTGAGCCATGCTTCCTGCGCGAGGTCTTCCGCGTCGTGCGTGTCGCGGCAATAGTAGAGCGCGAGCGTGTAGATGCGCCGCTCGTAGCCGCGCGCCAACAGACAGAAGGCTTCCGTGTCGCCTTGCTGCGCCATCAAGATTAATTCTGATTCGCTCAGGTTCACTTGGCAGGCTAACCTCAACTTCGGCTGCTTACATCAGCATAGACACGTTCTGCGAAATTTGGTTGGCAGCAGAAAAAGTCAGTACCGCCTGCGGTAGCGGGCGGGTCGTGGTTTAAGCCATCGCGTGAGTCAAACCAAACTGTTACCCGCCCGCTTGCAGCAGGCGGTACTGACC
>JBAWGU010000537.1:0-9321 GCA_049593215.1 Pyrinomonadaceae bacterium | reverse complement strand
AACGTGAGACGCTCATGGTCGCCATGCCTGTTCCTGTCGGGCGAAAGACAATGTAGTCGCCCGGACGCGCGCCCATGATTCTGACTAAGGGTGAAGGGATTTTACCGCGCACAATGCCGTTATCGTCTGCAATTCTCGCGTAATATTCAGACGCATTTCTCTTTGACATATCAATCTCCTCCTATGGGGGTATGGGAGTAGAGGATCATGATTGAGCGCAAATGCAGTGAGACGAGTGCGAAGAGTGGTCTTAGTAACCTTCCGTGTGCTGGCGCAGCCATTCGTTGAGTTCTTCTTCTGTTGGCTCGCGCTTCAACTCTTCGCGCAGTCGGTTGCGCAAATATTCATGCTCCTGTCGAACAGCTTCCTCTAGCGGAGCGTCAGTGCTTTCCGGCTCCGCCGACTCATCCGAAAATATCGCGCGCGGCAGCCGCGCCGCATCACGACCAGCCTGCTTGATGAAACCATGAACGGGAAATTCTCTCGCTTGATCGTTGAATGAAATGTAATCGTTAATGCCCATTGACCGTCTCTTCCTTTGTTCGCCTGTTGATGTATGTGAACGCGTCTCTAAGAAAAATCTTTCGGCAAAGAGCGCGAACGCTTGAGCAGCTTCAACGCGCCGAAGGAACTGCATTGACGCTCATCTCGCCCGTCAAGAGCGAAGTCTCGACAGCAAGGCTCGCATCTTCGCCTTTGATGAGCAGACGACGCCGCTCGTCCGCGCCGTAAAACTCAACCTCTTCAATCAAACACTCGACGGGCGCAGGCTCTATCCGGCAGAGTCCGTGCGCCTCGCGCCCTTCCATCTCCAGCAACTGAATGTCCGAGAGCAGCCGCGCCTTCTCTTCCGCATTGAGCGAGAGTTCCCTGACGGCGAGGCCGCTTTGCAGCAAGGCCATCTCGCCATCCACAAAGATGGTCCAGATAAAGCCCATGTCGAGGAACAGCCGCAGAGCTTCTTCAGCTTTGAAGTATCCGAGCGCCGTCGCGCCGATGACGTGCGCGATTATATGATCCTGATGCGTGCTTGTTTCGAGCAGAGTCCACTCTGTTGTCATCTTTTTAAGAGGGCGTCAAAGCTGCTGCCCGTCCCGAAGCGCGAAGATTGAGGAGAAGAACGTCCTGCGCTTGAGAGGCTGGATTTCACTACTCTCAGATATGACTTGCTGGCGAGGTCGGGTTCGCGCCCAGATACTACCCCACTGGACCAGAGCGCGCAAGAGATAAAAAAGCAGTTTTCAGTTTTCAGTTTTCGGTTTTCAGTTTTCAGTTCGCAGCGCAAGCAGTTCGCTTTTACTGAAAACTGAAAACTGCTTATCGCTGTCCTTCATACCTCAATAATTTTTTGGCCCAGACGAATGAGAGGAGAACGGCGAGGAGGCAGCCGATGCCGCCTGTGACGACGGAGAGGGGTGCGCCGATGAGGGCGGCGACTGTGCCCGCTTCAAGCTCGCCGAGCTGCGGGCCGCCCATGAAGAAAATCATGTTGACGGAGGTCATGCGCCCGCGCAGGTGATTCGGGGTCACAAGCTGCCTGATGGTCTGCCTCAGTACAGTGCTCACGGTGTCTGCCGCGCCGACAAACGCAAGCATCAGCATCGAGAGCCAGAAGACGCGCGAGAGGCCGAACGCAATAGTCGCCAGACCATAAACTGCAATCGAGCCGATGATTGTCGCGCCCTGTCTACGCACGTTTCCCAGACGCGCCATGACGAGTCCGGCCACGACTGCGCCGAGAGCCGGAGATGCGCCGAGCACGCCGAAGCCGCGCGCGCCGACATGCAGGATGTCTGCGGCGAAGACAGGCAGGAGCGCAGTGGCAGAGGCAAAGAAGGTGGCGATGAAATCGAGCGTCATCGTCTGCACGATGATCGGCGTGCGCCAGACGAAGCGCAGACCTTCTTTGAGCGCAGTGAAACTCACGCGCGCTGCATCGCTCTCGTTCCGTTGCGCTCTTCCTTCGACTCGCATCAGCAGTAGGGCGAAGATGACTGCCAGAAAAGAGACGGCGTTAAAAGCGTAAACGAGCGCGGGGCCATGCACGCTCAGGATTAAGCCTGCGAGCGCAGGCCCGCCAATCATGCTGATTTGAAAAACGACGAGGCCAAGACTGACCGCGTTTGGAAAATCTCGCGCCGGAACCAGCGTCGGCAGCAGCGCCTGTCGCGCAGGATTGTCGAAGGCTGTGGCCGCCGAAGAGATTGCCGTCAAAAGATAGATGGGCCAGATGCTCTCAAGCCCTGATGCAGTCAGGGCGGCGAGCACGCCTGCGCTCAAGAGCATCACTGTCTGCGTGGCGAGCATCAGTTTCTTGCGGTCAAAGACATCTGCCACGACTCCGCCAATCAGCGAGCAAAAGATAATCGGCAGGACGCGGAAGAGGCCGACTGCGCCGAGCGCGAGTTTTGAATGCGTGAGGATGTAGATGTGCCAGTTGATTGCAGCAAGCTGCATCTGCGAGCCTGTGATGGAGACGAACTGCCCCATCCAGAGCAAACGAAAATCTCTGTAGCGCAGCGCGTGGAAAGATGAGCGTTTCCCTTGAGGTTCAGTCTCTTCTGCGGGAGCGAGCGTTGAATCGGGCATCAGTCGAAAGATTATAAACTATTCGACCCGATTACGTTGAAAGAAGCTCTTGATTTTGTGTTAGGTAGAAGAGAACTGTGTTTCCGAGGACCGTTGAAGGCAACAAAAGCACCCGCACCTAACTCGCGAATTAGATGCGGGCAACAAAAAACCTACGACAACATGGCCCAAAATTTACTGTTCCGTCAACGTCTCATATTTATATTTTTCCCATTCTTCCTGCGCCAGATTTCTTTGCAGAATACGCAGCGGAATCAGTTCAAGAAGCTCTTTCATGGGAACAGCAAACATTTCCGGCGGGTAGATGTGAGCCGTCCCGTCGTCGCTTGCCGTCACGATATATTTGTTGTCAGGGCTGAAGGCTGCGGTGAAGACTTTGCCCTTTTGCCCACGTAACACATTAACGACCCTCCAAGTTGTTGTGTCCCAGACGCGGGCTGTCTTGTCGTCACTAGCCGTTACAATAAATTGGCCGTTCGGGCTAAACATTGCGCTGTTGACTTCGTCAGTATGCCCTCTGAGTTCAGCCACCTTTTTTAATGTTGCAGCGTCCCAGACTCGCGCAGTGCCGTCTGCGCTCGCTGTCACAATCAAATCTCCCTTTGGGCTAAACCGTGCGCTGTAAACGTCTTTCTCATGATCGGTGTTTAGCTCATCCTTTAACTTGAAGGTATGTGCGTCCCAGATACGGACTATCCTGGCGTTGCTGGTTGTAATGATTGAATTACCATCAGGACTATAATCCGCGCTGTAGACGGTCGCGCCATCTTTATGCTCCTCTAAAGTCTGCACGAACGCGCCTGTTTCAGCGACCCAGACTCGTGCCGTACCATCCAGGCTGGTTGTCACAACGAACTTTGAATCTGGACTGAAGGCAGCTTTCACCACGCGGTCTGTGTGTCCGGTAAGTTGAGACCTCATTGTCAATCTATCTTTCTCGACCTTCCACACTTTTGCCGTCTTATCGAAGCTTGTGGTCACAACAAACTTGCCATCGGCGCTAAACGCGGCGTAACTGATTCTGGCATAGTGAGCATAGCCCTGTGGAGGCGTTCGGTTAATCCCTGTGCGTGCATCCCAGAGGCGCATTGTTCCGTCATAACTGGTCGTCACGACATTGGTATTGGCCCCGGCATTAGCATTAGCAGTGGGATCGAACTTCGGACTGAAGGCGGCACTACTGACCGGGGCGGCTTGGCCCAGAACGGGCAACAGCGACTGCCCGCAAGTCGTATCCCAGACACGTGCCGTGCCATCATCGCCCCCTGTCACGATGATGTCTGGATTGCTTGGACTGAAATCTACGCTTTTGACCCCGCCTGAGTGACCGCTCAAAATCAGCATACTCTGCCCGGTCGCAGCATTCCAGACGCGCGCCGTATTGTCTGCGCTCGCCGTAACCACTAACCTGCTGTCAGGACTAAACTCCGCGACATAGATTGAGCGCGTGTGGCCGCGCAGTTCTGAAACCAGCCTGCCGCCTGTTTCTACTGCCCACACGCGCGCAGTTCCATCCGAGTCAGCGACCACGACTAGCTTATTGTTCGGACTGAAGGCGACAGAGGTAATGGTTGCTCTAGGTTCCTGACTAGGGTTATCGGGTAGATTTCCCCCGATAGGGAAAACAATCTGTCCCGTATCGACATTCCAAACTGTAGCTCTGCCAGCGCCACTCTCCGTCACAAGCAACTTGCCATCAGGGCTGAACTCGATGGCCGGTGCGAGTCCGGTCAGCCCCGCGAGAAGTTTAGTTCTGCCGGAGCTATCAATGCCTGTGGCTTCCCACATTGCTCCTTTCTCTTTTGGAGCTTTCGTTAAATCCCAAATTCTGCCGGTGTTGTCGAAGCCCTCCGTTGCAATGTGATTCCCGTCAGGACTCCATGCCAGATCATGCACGGCTTTAAGATGCCCTTTTAATATTTTAAGAACCTCACCCGTCTCGGCATCCCAGATTCTCACCGTAGCATCTTCGCTGCCTGTGGCAATGTATTTACTATCCGGACTCCAAACGGCCCGTGTGACTCCATCCGTATGGCCCTTGAGTTCTGTTAGAAGAGCGCCTGTGTGTCCATCCCAAACGCGCGCCGTGCCGTCAAGGCTGGCGGTCACTATCCGTTCTCCATCTGCACTGAAAGAAGCTCTGACGACGGCTCTTGTGTGGCCGCTCAACGTAAGCGATTGTTTATTTCCCCAGTTCCACAAGCGGGCCGTCTTATCATCGCCCGCCGTGACGACGCGCGTTCCATCAGGACTAAGCTCTACGAAGTTGACTCTGCCATCATGCGCACGCAGCACGTGGCTTCCATTTGACAAAGATGACAGGCCAGCACGTATGACCTCTTCTGCGGCGCGCGTGTGGCCGAATTCATTAGAGGCTTTTTGAGCTAATAAGACACTTAACTCCGGGTCATCATCAAGGTATGAGCCTGCCGTGATTGCTAACAGACGAGAGTTAGCTCTCTTGTTAAGCCCTTCTATCAGGTACTTTTGATATTGTATCGACTTGGCGTCCTTTTCAGCCTGCTGTTGCTGTGACTCAGCATATTCGCGCGCATGTTGCACTTCGACGAGCGCGCTTTGCGCTTTATGCTTCTCCTGCTCGGCTAATTGGCGCTGTTGCTCCGCTAATACCTTCTGCTGCTCGGCGTCAGCCTTTTTCTTCTCTAACTCTTTTTTGACGAACTGTTCTTTATCGTAATTTTCTATCGCATACTGTCTCTGCTTCCGGGTCTCTTCTTCGCTACGCTGGGCGGCCTCGCTCCGCTTGATAGCCTCGGTTCTGGCATCTTCAGCTTCAACTCTTGCCCTGTAAGCTTCGCCACGTTGATGAAAGGCGAAGAAAGCCAAACCGGACATAAAGAGAAGAAGCACAACCAAGCCTGCGAATCCCCATTTATACATTCTGAAACGTTTCTGTTGGGCGGTCGCTTTGCTGGCATTAACTAAATCGTTGAGGTCTTTGCTGGTCTTGATAGCAGGGCTGCGAACAAGACGACGGGCTTCAAACAACTCTTCATCTTCAAGCAGTTCGCCGACGCCCTGTCGCCACCTTTTGGCTTTCGCTTCCAGACGCAGGCGCATCTGTTCAGTTCTATTCTGCTCGTTTAGCCATTTTTCGTTCGACTTGCGTATCGGCTCGATGAAGCGGTCATGGGCTAATTCATACCAGCGCGTGCCGGTGCCTCTCCACTCTTCCTTGAGTAGCTTTTTCGCTGCAAGCAGGTCAACAATAAGACTCGGCTGCCCGCTCGTCATCTCATCGCCGCGCGTAATTGGGGCGCGATTTCCTTCTGAAGTAATGAAAGTGTTTTCAACCCACGTGCGCAGGTCCGACTCTCTCTGGCGCAGGTCAGACTCATTCTGGGCCGTTTCCTTAGCGACTTCTCTGACGCCTTTCTCATAAAAGTCCGAGAGCACCTGGCTCAGATCACCATAATCTTCAAGATGCTGCGGAGTAATGACTGTCTCGCCATCATTCAAAGCCTCCCACAAACTCTGGCAGACTATTTGAAGCTGCACCGGCTCGACATATTGCCCATACTTCTGGCTATCACCATTATTCCTGCTCGGTATCTTGAGCAAGTTCTTGACAAGTTGGTTAGCGACTCGGGGCGCGAAACTGGCATTCCGCTTTTCCAAAGGCCCGACGACTGCTTCAAGCGCAGATTTCTCCTTCATCTGTTCGAGGCGAAAGCGCGTGCGCAAACATTCCGGCAGGATTGAAGCGTAAGGGTCTAACTCGGCAATGTAATCTTCGCGCATGGAAAAGACTACACGCAGCAAAGGGTCGCCCTCGATGTCCTTCTTTGGATTCCCCTCCAGCGCGTCGCGCACCTGCTCAAAGAAATCTTGCCTGTCTTTCCAGCGATTAGGATAGGCCGTGAAGAGTTCCTCGAATTGATCGAAGATAACGACGCGCAATGTCGGCTCTCCGTATTTATTGTGTCGCCCCGGTCGCTCCTTCAAAAAATCCGCAAGAGTTACGCTGGACAGTTTCGACGAATTAGTATTCTCATCAGCGCCGCTCATCAGCGCATTGAGCATGTAGATATTTTTCTTCTTATCAATTTTAAAATTGGGCGGAAGATGGCCTTGCACGCGCATCGGCCTCAGCACATCAAACTCCTCTTCATCCTTTAATTTGGTAATGAGTCCGGCATTTAGCAACGAAGTCTTGCCCGCGCCTGACTGGGCGTAAAAGAGGACTATTGGATGAGCCGTGATGAGCGAGACGAGTTCCTCAATCTCTCTTTTCCTGCCGAAGAAGAGATTTTTCTCCTTCGTCTTGAATGGGCGTGGGCCGACATATGGTTCGTCCTGCTCAACTTTTACCGTTTGCATAACCGGAGTCCTCCCATTTCTTTTTTAACTTTAGAATGAAGTCTTGAGTGGTCCCCCATTCGACGAATATCTTGAGCCTTCTGAATTCAAAGTATTTGTTGTAGTAGTTCTGTATTTTTCTAATGACATCCTCTCCTACGTCATTGCTGTAGGGCGAAACTTGAACGAAGACGTGCGTCGCCCTCGTGTTCATCTTGACGCAGGTTGCGAGCAAGTGGAAAAGAACGCGAAAGTCCCAATCGTTGAGCCTGAAGCCGAGCAGAAGCAGCGAAGCATTGGAAATAGCTTTTTGAATCAGTGGCGGGATCAAGAGCGCTTTCGCGTCCATTGCGACGTTGATCATAAATTGAAAATAGTCGTCTTCAGTGAGCACCAGCGAGGCCGCGTTATCCTTGTGCCCGTAAAGATGAAACACGGACGGGTTGGCTGCGTCCGGGGTGAAGCCGTCTGCAAGGTAAGACGACTCTTCCTTCAGATCAGCCTTCCAGCGACAGATTTCTACCTTCGGCGTACGATACTTCGTCTGGAGAGCCTTCGTCATGAAGTCGTCGTAGTTGGTCGTGATGTAGATCGGCAACGGAAGAGTCGCTAAGATGCCGTGAGGGTCGTCCGGATCATTAAAGGGCGGAGTCCTAAAGTTCCTCAATTCTTTAATAAACTCATCCGGCGCATAGTCCGGGTTTCCGTCATATTTGACAGAAAGAAACCTCGACACGCTAGCCAGATCGTTACTATCGTTGAGAGGATAATCCTCATTGCCCGCCCATTTCTCGGCCACGGTGGAACGGATTGAATACAGATCACTATAGATTCCCGGTCCTATAAAGGGCGTGCATTTCCCGTCTCTGATTCTATCCGTGAGGATCTTCCAGTCAGTGTCATTGAGATTTCTGACGCCATTATCCGGGCCTGCCAATACTGCTACCATTTGCGATCTCCTTTCATTAAAGCAGGAGCGTCCAGGTAAGATAGTTTGTTAAAGCTTTTCCTTCCTTACCTTGCCAAAGAACGCACATACTCTTCCTAAGAGTAATGTCATTTGGCTCACATCTATTTCAGACGATATGGAAACTCTCTTTTCAGCAACCGGGACGGGCACATGGACTGACCGGAATTTACAAAGGCCAACCGCCGTCCCCGGACTTATCCCAACGCTCCTTGAGTTGCGCCATGAAATCCTTGACCTCCCCCCAGTAAACGCGCACGTCTATGTCTGCGTAATACTCTGTCAAGTATTTCTGCGCCTCGTCCTTCGTAGCTTCTGAAGCGGCGGGAACGCGCATGACGGCGAAATGTGTATATCTCTGCATGTAGCCTTTGAAGCTTTTCATCAAGACGCGGAAATTCCAGTCAGCTATGCGGTAGCCTAAAAAGAGTAGGGTGCTGCCCGTGAAAGTTCTTCTAATCTGCGTCGGAATAATTTCCTGATCGCTGGCCATATCAAGCAGAAAATCCATGTAGTCATCTTCCGTCAGCACTAAAGATTCGGCCAACGGAACATAGCCGTGTAGGTGAAAGACTACGGGATTTGCGACAGTGGGCTTGTATTGCGGGTCCTTATCGAAAGGCGTCGGGTTGTCGCTGACGTAATCTTTGACCCATTGATTCCACCTGCTCAGGATTCTGTTCGGGTCTCTTTTCCGGCGCGCGAGGGCTTTCGTCATGAAGTCGTCGTAATTGGTTGTGAGATAGACAGGGAGCGGCAGCCCTCCCAACACATTATGCGGCTCTAAAGGATCATTGAGGTCCGGTGAAGGCGACTTCTTGAACATCTCAACGATCTGTTCCTTGGGGAAAATCGGGTCCGTCTTTACTGCAAGATACTGCGAAACGGAGATTAGGTTGGAGGCATCCTCTAAAGGATAGCCGTATTCTTTCGCCCACGCCTTCGCAATGTCGCCGCCAAGCGGCAGCACGCCGTAAGCTGCTCCTGCGCCCAAAAACGGCGCGCACTTTCCATCCTTGATTCTGCGAATCAGAAGATCCCAGTCCTGCTCTCTAAATTCTCCTGACACCTAAGACCTCCTCCGCCCCTTCGTTAACGGCAAATTGACTTTTCGGAAACTTAAAAATTTAAGGAATAGGCTGATTTAAAATCTCTTATTCAGATCAACATGTTGCTGGCAGCAAGCAACTGCCTTTGAGAACAGATGCGGGACCACTTTAATTGCAAGTGAGTCATCACTTAAATTGAATTAAACTGCCGCCCGAATGTCTATTGTGTTGGTCTTAACCGGCGGAAAAGTTATAGCTTAGGAAGAAACGTTCTGGACCGTTTCGTATTTTGAAATAAGAGTGCTGAGCTGACGGTTAGAGTGTTAGTCAGCCACCAATGAATTCTTCAGTGAGGTTTAACCAAGACTATGATGTCTTAGCCAACCCGAGGTCTCC
>JBAWGU010000536.1:0-2624 GCA_049593215.1 Pyrinomonadaceae bacterium | reverse complement strand
CTGTTTACGTTATGGCTGAAGATAAAGCTCAAGCGAATCAAACGGCGGGCGAGGCTTTGAGTGCGGCGCAGCCGCAGGCGAATCAGTCGCAGCAAAGCAAGGCTGTGCCGTTTGAGATTGCCGTGTTGCCGCTCACGAATACGACGCTCTTTCCTGAAACGGTTGTGCCGCTTGCTGTGGGACGCGCGCGTTCGATTGCGAGCGTTGAGGCTGCGCTGGCGACGGAAGAAAAATTGCTGGCCTGCATCAGCGCGCGTTCTGAAAACGCGACGGGCGGCGACGCTGCGCCGTCAGACCTCTACGAAGTCGGCACGCTCGTGATGGTTAAACGCATGATGCGCGATGAGGAGACTTTTCATCTGATCGTGCAGGGCACGGAGCGCGTCAAGGTTTTACAGTGGATACAGGAAGAGCCTTTTCTTCGTGCGCGTGTGGAGATTCTGCCGGAGCTGAAAGTAGAAGACGCGGAGGCGGTCGAAGCTCTCAAGCGCAACGTGCAGGCTCTCATCCAACAAGCTCTGGCGATGCTGCCGCAGATTCCGCCGGAAGTTCGCGGCGCAGTGCTCGGCTCAAGTGACCCTGTGCGGCTGGCCTACTTCCTCGCCTCCGTGCTCACGCTCGGCGTTGAGAATGAGCAGAAGATGCTCGAAGCAAATACTGTTGACGACCTGATGCGCCTCGCACACGGCTTCCTCGTGCGCGAAGTCGAGATCATGGAGATTCGCTCAAAAATTTCTACGGAAGCACAGAGCGAGATGAACAAGGCGCAGAGAGATTACATTCTGCGCCAGCAGATGAAGGCGATTCAGAAAGAGCTTGGCGACGATGAGGGCGGCGAGCAGGCCGAAGCAGAGATGATGCGCGAGCGTCTTGAGCAGGCGGATTTGCCCGACGACGTTCGCAAGGAAGCGGAGCGCGAATTGAAGCGCATGGAAAAACTCCCATCAGCCGCGCCCGATTATCATGTCATTCGCACCTATCTCGAATACGTGCTCGAACTCCCCTGGCGCAAGTCAACGGAAGACAAGCTCGATTTGAAAGAAGCGCGCCGCATTCTTGATGAGGACCACTACGGACTTGAAGACATCAAGGAGCGCATACTTGAATTCTTAGCGGTCATTAAGCTGCGCCCCGATGCGAAGAGTCCGATTCTCTGTTTCGTCGGCCCGCCCGGAGTCGGCAAGACCAGCTTGGGCCGCTCGATTGCGCGTGCGTTGGGCCGTCAGTTTGAACGGCTATCTCTGGGCGGCGTGCGCGATGAAGCAGAACTTCGCGGCCATCGTCGCACGTACATCGGGGCGATGCCCGGGCGCATCATTCAGTCCATACGCCGCGCGGGCGTCAACAATCCCGTGATGATGTTAGACGAGATTGACAAGCTCGGCGCGGATTACAGGGGCGACCCTTCAGCCGCGCTGCTTGAGATTCTGGACCCGCAGCAGAACAACTCTTTCCGCGACCACTATCTTGATCTGCCGTTCGACCTGTCGAAAGTCTTCTTCATTTCGACGGCGAATCAACTCGCCCCGATTCCGCCGCCCCTGCGCGACAGGATGGAGATTATTGCGCTCGCGGGCTACAGCGATCATGAGAAGTTGCACATCGCGCTACAGTATCTTGTGCCGCGACAGATTCAGGAGAACGGGCTGAACAACGATCAGTTTGAGATCACAGATGCCGCGCTCACTCTTATCGCAACGCGTTACACGCGCGAGGCCGGAGTGCGCCAGATGGAACGCACCGTCGGGAGAATTATGCGCAAGGCTGCGCTGAAGATTGCGCAGGGCGAAGCGGAGCGCGTGAGGGTTGACGAAGCGGACATCAAAGAATATTTGGGTGCGCCGCGTTTCTATCCTGAGCAGGCGCGTAGAGAATTGCCTGCGGGCGTGGCGACGGGGATGGCGTGGACGGAGATGGGCGGCGAAGTCCTCTTCATAGAGGCGACGCTGTTGCCCGGTGGCTCCGGCCTGACCATCACGGGACAACTCGGTGAAGTGATGCAGGAGTCTGCGCGTGCGGCTCGCTCTTACCTCTGGGCGCACGCCGCAGAGTTTGGCATTGACCCTGAGATGTTCAAAGGCTACGGCGTTCACCTGCACGTTCCCGCCGGAGCAATTCCGAAAGATGGACCAAGCGCGGGCGTGACGATTACTTCTGCGCTCGCGTCTCTCTACACGGGCCGTCGCGTGCGGCCCGACACGGCGATGACCGGAGAGATTACTCTCTCAGGTCTGGTCTTTCCCATTGGCGGCGTCAAAGAGAAAGTGCTGGCCGCGCATCGCGCAGGCATCCGCCGCATCATCCTGCCTGCGCGCAACGAAGCCGACACGGAAGAGATTCCCGAAGAGGTGCGTAAAGAGTTGGAGATTATTCCCGTCACACGCATCAGCGAAGTCCTTGATGCTGCGCTCGAACTGCTCGTCTCGAATCCGCCGCCGCCTCAATCGCCAACAGACTTGGCGCGCGAGCGAACCGCGATGCGAGAAGAAGAGCCTGAACCAATGAGGGTCAAACAGGTTTGAGGCGAAGACGCTGGTCAGACCGCCTGCGGTAGCGGGCGGGTCGTGGTAGCGATTTGCGATTGAGTGCAATCAGAATAATAACCGTTTAGAGGCGGGCTTGCC
>JBAWGU010000535.1:0-1779 GCA_049593215.1 Pyrinomonadaceae bacterium | reverse complement strand
ATGTAGAGCCGCCCGGACAGCGTACAACATGGCAGCCTAATTGTTTCAATCTTTCATTGAGGAAGTTTAAGAGAGCAAGGTTATTTCCGACGTAAAGGATTCTGTATTTATGATTTGGTGAGAACATAAGGTGATGTAAAGAAGGCACTCAGTTTGGTATCATGCGCGTGTTCCAGTCTTTGAAACACAGGCAACGGCTAATGCGTCTGCTCAACCCTCAACCTCAAAGTGAGTGATGGGCGTCGCCGTTCTGAATGAAAGGTTCATTCTCACGGCGATAATTGAGCGCAGCGATAGTATGCGCCTATATAGGCGCAAACAACAAGGGCGGAGATGTGCTCTCACAGGAGGGTGCGTCTAATGGGACGTAGCAGCCGCCCGAAGCCAAAGCGCCTTGCTGTGAAACTGTTAGGTATTCGGCAAGCTTTAGGCATTTCACAAGCGGAGATGGTCAATCTTCTGAGTTATCCGAAGATTCATCCCGCACACATCTCAGGCTATGAACGTGACGAGCGAGAGCCGCCGTTGCCCGTGCTTCTTCTGTATGCGCGTATAGCAGGGATTTCAACAGATGTGTTGATTGACGATGAGCTTGATCTGCCTACCCGATTACCGAGCAAGGCAAAACATTCTCGCCGCTAATTGTTTTGCTGGCTTGAATGCTTCGCGGGTTCATCGTGTCCGGCGAGCAGCAGATAAGAATAGAGTGCGATGCCTGTGAGGGCGGCGATTGAGAACTTGATGGCGGGGTTGATGGGCGCGGGCGAGATGAAGCCTTCGATGATTCCGGCGATGGTGAGCAGGGGCACGCAGCCGATGATGAGACGAATCGCTTCCATCCCGCGCGTCTTCAGGGCGTCTGCGCGCGAGAGGTCGCCGGGCACCAGCAGCGCGCTTCCAATCAGCAGACCTGCGCCGCCCGCGATGAAGATGCAGGAGAGTTCGATCACGCCATGTCCGGCCATGAAGGTGACGAGCGCGTTGCCGTAGTGCTCGCGGTAAACGAGCGCCAGCACCGCGCCGATAGACGCGCCGTTGAAGGCCATGTAAAAGAGCGTGCCGATGCCGAACATCGCTCCGAGCGCGAAGGCGTTGAACGTCACCTGAATGTTGTTCGTCAAAATACCGCTTGCCCCTACCTGATTAGCCTTGTTCAAACCTTCCCACCAGTGAACGTGCTGCGCGATGATGACCTCGCGGAAGAACGGGCTGATGCCTGCGAACTCCGAAAATTCCGCGTCGCGCCATGTGCCCGCAAAGCCTATCGCCGTGAAGACCGTAAAGACCGCGAAAGCAACGAACGTATAACGCCACGTGCGGCGAAACGTGCGCGGAAAATCGCGCGCAAAAAAGTTGCGGATGCGCCTTCCGCCCTGCGCGTCCGCCTGGTAGATGCGACCGTGCGCGCGTATGACCAGATTGTTGAGATAGTTAATCAGGCGTGGGTCACGCGATTCGGCGCGCGCAATCGCAAGGTCTGAGGCCGTGCGGCGATAGATGCGCCCAATCTCTCTCACCTCTTCACGGTGAAGACCGCGCAAAGATGAGCGATCCAGCAGCGTCAACAAATCTTCCAGACGCTGCCAAGCGTTCTTGCGCTCGTTAATGAAACGGTTTGAAGACATCCTCTGCGAATTTTCAGTTTTCGGTTTTCAGCAATCAGCAATCGGTGTTTATATTAGCATTTGAGCGGCAATTTTGAGCCATTGACAGCCTTTTTTATTCAACTCCTGATTTTTGTATCTTTGAGGTTGCCAAAACGAGAAGAAAGATTTAGAA
>JBAWGU010000534.1:0-9801 GCA_049593215.1 Pyrinomonadaceae bacterium | reverse complement strand
GGAGATGATGACGCTTGAAGAAATGGTGGCGAAATTCTCTCTCTCAGGCGTCAGCCGCTCGAACGCCATCTTCAACTTCAGCGAATCGGACCCGCGCCAGTGGACGGACGCAAAAGCTCTCTGGATGAATGCGGAATACATTCGCACGATGCCGATGTCAGAGCTTGCGCCGATGGTGAAAGCAGAGTTGCGCGCTAATAAACTGTGGCGCGAAGAGTATGAAGAGGACGAGCGCGAGTGGTTTGAAAGAGCCGTCGAGTTGATACGCCAACGCTTTCACACGCTCAAAGATTTTTCCGCGCAGGGCCGCGCCTATTTTTCAGACGATTTCGATTTTGACGAAGCGGCGGTAAAGAAAAATATTTTGAAAGAGCCTCGCTTAAAAGAACTCCTGCCTGCTTTAGCTGAGAAACTCGATTCGGTTGAGCCGTTCACGACTGAGAATGTAGAGCAAGCTCTGCGCGCGTTCGCAGACGAAGCGGGTGTCAAGGCCGGACTCTTAATCAACGCTTCGCGCACGATGCTCACGGGTCAAGCGGTTGGCCCTTCGATGTTCGAGGTCTTTGAGATTGTCGGGCGCGAGCGTTCCGCGCGAAGGCTGAGGAGCCAGGAAGTCTGGAACATGAGCGTGGCCTAGAAGGTTTCAGATTAAGTTTAAGTTGAATACTATGAGAGGGAGATTCACCGCAGAGACGCAGAGCACTCGCAGAGGGAGCGCAGAGAGTTGAATGGCTCTCTAGCCTCTGCGCTCTCTGCATCTTCTCTGTGTTCTCTGTGTTATAAATTTCTTCATCGCCCTCAGTTCAAAAAGGAACACATCATATGCTTAAAAGAATTTCTTTCATCATCGCACTAACCATCTCGCTCGCGTCCGTGAGCCTGGCGCAGAACACGAACTCGTCAACGCAGCCAGCGACACGCAAGCGCATCTCAACGACGAAGACCAGCACGCCGCAAGAGAACAAAAGCGAGCAGAACACAAACACTTCGACTGTCTCGCGCTCGCAACGCGCGGCGGGCGAGACGGCGGGCAGCGCAAAAGATACAGGGCCGCGCGGCGTGCTTGCAGCTTTCAACAATCTTCTGGACGGCATACGCCACTCGGATGTTGAGAGGGTTGCTAACGCTTACTGGAAGTCGTCGCAGCTTGTGCTCTTCAATAACAACGGCACAGTCACGCGCGGCTGGGAGCAGATGAAGGAGAATCGCGCCAGCTCTTATCCGAATATGAAAGACGTGAAGTTGGATGTGCGCGACATGCGCGTGCAGATGCTCGGACGCGACGGCGCGCTCGTGACCTGTCTCTGGACGCAATCTCAAACCTATCGCGGCACGCCTGAAACTGCTTCTGGAAGAATGACGATTGTCTTTCGTCTCATTGGCGGCTCGTGGAAAGCCATACACCTGCACACCTCGCCGGATGCGCCTAACCCTGCGCGCGTGCCTGCGTCCGAACAGGCCACGCCGAAGACAGAGCCTTAGCCATAGTTGATTGCCTGTAGTAAACTGCGCAGGCAATTAAGAGAGAAGCCCCCGTTACTAAACTTAATGATTCGTTAAAGCGCGAGAGTCAACTCATGCGCGGCGCGTCATCTGAAAAATTTAGAGAGGTGATAAGAATTATGGACTGGACCAACGCAATCGGTGGACTACTTCAACAATACTCAGGGGCCAACGCCAACCAGACGCCCGATACCGTTCACGATGATTTCGATCAATTCACGCAAGCCGCGCCTTCATCAACCATTGCGGACGGACTCGCCGAGGCGTTCCGCTCAGACCAGACGCCGCCCTTCGCGCAGATGGTCGGCCAACTCTTCAACAACGGAAACAGCCAGCAGCGCGCAGGCATTCTCAACACCTTGATCAGCGCGGCTGGCCCGACCATCATCTCGCAGGTTCTGTCACGCACGGGCGGCAGTGGCGGCGGGCTTTCGGGTCTGGCGGGTCTGCTCGGCGGAGGCCAGACAACCATCACGCCGGAACAGGCCGAAGAGATTTCGCCGGAAGCCGTGCAGCAGATAGCCGCACACGCAGAGCAGCACGATCCTTCCGTCATAGATCGCGTCAGCGACTTCTATGCAGAGCATCCCACGCTCGTTAAAACGCTCGGCGCAGCCGCGCTCGGCATCGCCCTCACAAGAATCGCAAATAGACTTTAAGAGTACCGACCCAAAGCAGATTCAAACAGGATGGACAGGATAGACAGGATGAATGGAATGATGAACGCGAAACGATGAATGATGAATAGCAATCTCTTCGTCTTTCATTTCGCGTTCATCATTTCTCATTCATCGTTTCTTCTTTATCCTGTCCATCCTGTTAATTTCGTCTCTCGTTAAAAATTGAGTCGCAAGCCGAATTGAATCTGGCGCGGATTGTCTGCGGCGTTCGGGCTGCGGAAAGTTGGGAGCGGAGCGAGTCCTGTCCCGTAGATGTTGTTGGGCAGTTGCAGGTTTGTGCGATTCAGAATGTTGAAGCCTTCCGCTATCGTCTCCAAAGAAACGTGCTCCGTAAAACTAAACTTGCGGCTGAGTCTCAGATCAAGCGAAGCGTAATCGAAGCCGCGCCCTGTGTTGCGTCCCACTCCTGCGGGCCTGTCATTCACGTTTGTATCAAAGTTGCGGTCTGCGCCCGTCTGTATGTTGAAGGGCAGGCGCGAGCCGTAAGTGAAAATGTAGCTCAACTCGAAACCTTCAAGCGCGCGTCTTAAAGATGAATCACTCTCGGTCGCAGGAACTTCAAACGTCCCGCTCAGTGTCAGGCGATGCCTCTGGTCGTTATCGGAAAGCCCGCGCTCGTCGCGCAGGTTGAAATTGTTCTGCGGCGAGAAGAAGAAGAAGTTGCCTGCATCGTCAATCGTCTTCGAGAGCGTGTAAGAGAGGCGCACGCCTGCCCAACGGTTCGCGCGTTTGTTGAAAGAGACGGTCATGCCGTTGTAAGTGGATTCACCGGAAGATTCGTAGCGGCTGATGTTGGCAAAGCGTGGGTCGGGCCTGCCAAGATTGGGAATGCCGGATGAGGCGGGCGCGACGGGAACGTTAATGTTGCGCGAGAGAATCAGGTGAAGGCCGCGCAGGTAAATGTAGCTGATGGAAAGCGAGCTGTTGGAGGGAAGCTCGCGCTCAATTTGCAGGTTAGCCTGTTCGCTGTAGCTGCTCTTTATCTGTGGGTCAATCGTGGTGATGCTTGCCAGAAGTCCTGCCGGGAAAACTCCGAGCGTGTTCGGAAAGACGGGTGCGCCCGCCTGGCCGAATGACAGGACGGCTACTTTGTATTTGGTCCCGTCGCGCTGCAAGGCATTTGAGACTGCGCGCAAAGGGATGCGGTCGAAGTAGATTCCAAAACTTGCGCGCAAGACTGTCTTGCGATCTCCCGGCGCATAGGCAATGCCCAATCTCGGCGCAAAGTTGTTCGCGTCTCTCTTGACAGGCTCCGGTAAAAACTGCGCGTCGTAGCGCAATCCCGCGTTGACAGTCAAATCCGCTCTGGGCCGCCATTCGTCCTGAACGAAGAGACCGAAATTAGGATTCGATTGAAACTGGTCCTGCTCACCGAAAGCCTGCTGGAATGTGCTGTAACGCCCCGACAAAAAATTAGACAAGGATGAGAAAGCATAAACGCCCTGCTGCGCGCCGGGGAAAGCGATGTTGACGCGATTGAGTAGAAAGTCAACGCCGCCTTTCAACGAATGCGCCCCGCGTTGCGTCGTGACGTTATCCACCATTTCATAAAGGTCAATGTCACGTGCGGTCGGCGATGACGTAGCCGTTCCGAAACTTGCCACGCCTGAGATGTTCACGGCTGGTCCAACCGTATCATTCACAGGAGCGGCAAGACGGCTGCGCGTCAGTTGCCAGCGCGCTTCGTTAATCGTCCGGCTTGAGAGTGTAGAGATGAGATTTCCTGTGACTGTCTGGTCGCGGTTCGTCAGACCTGTGCCGCGACCGGTGGCGTTGAGGCCGCCGACGTTGCGCGAGTTTGGCGAAGAGATGTCGTAAAGACTGTATCTCAGGGCCAGCATATTTCTCCCGTTGAGTTTGTGGTCCACGCGCGCGAAGAAGTTTGTCACGTCATAACCGGACGAGAACTCTCCTGTTTGAATTGTCGCTCCGCGATAGCCGATGCGGTTAAGATACGAATTGATAGCCTGAACATTTGACGGAGTGATAGTAATGATTCCGGCATCGTTGCGGCGCGTCTGCTCGAAGTTGGCGAAGATAAAAGTACGGTCGCGGCGTAGCGGGCCACCCGCGCTTGCTCCGTATTGAGCTTGCGTGAGCGGGTCTTTGCGCGTGGCGAGCGGATTGCGCGCGTCGAAGCGTTGATTGCGAAAGAACCCGTAGAGCCGACCGCGCCAATCGTTTGTGCCGGACTTCGTGATGATGTTGACGATGCCGCTTGAAGCGCGCCCGAACTCCGCGATGCCGCCCGAAGTGACCACCTGAAACTCGCGTATCACGTCCTGACTGTAGAATGTTCCGGCCAAGCCTGCGGCATCGTCGTTTGCCGAAACGCCGTCAACGATGAAGCTGTTGTTCAAGTTGCGCTGGCCCGCAATCGAAATGCCTGTGCCGGGCACGGCTGATGTTTCAGCGAAGCGTTGATTGCTGCCTGTGTTCGTGCGCGAGACTCCGGGCACGAGCAGCGCAAGGTCCAGATAGTTGCGCCCGTTAAGCGGCAAGTCATCCACTTCGCGCGGCAAGATCGTTTCGGAAACTTGCGCCCGCGCAGTTTCAATAACAGGAGCATCCGTGACCACATTAACTTTTTCAGAGACTCCCGCCACGCTTAATCTGACAGGCAGCACTAAAGCTTGACCGAGAGTCAGCGTCAATTCTCTGGTCAGCGTCGCAAAGCCGCTCCGCTCGATCCTGAGTTGATAATCTCCAACCGTCAGGTATGAGAAACGGTAGCGGCCTTCCGCATCCGTGATTGCCGTTTGACTCTGGTTCGTGCCGAGATTCAGAACTGTCACCGTTGCTCCGCTCACAGACGCGCCGCCTGTGTCTTCAACGCGCCCGCTCAATGTCGCAGAAGTCACAGTCTGTTGAGCGTTGGCTTGCGGCCCACTGTAAGCAAATAAGATACAGAGCAGCAGGATGAGCGCAGCCGTGAAGACAATGGGCTGTCTCAAAAACTTGTCCATCTTCTTTCTCCAAAATATTGCGGTTTGCAATTGACTATAGCTTGTGCGGTAACGAACATGAGGGTTCACGCAAAGGCGCAAAGAAGAGAAAGACAGAAGGTGTTCTTTAGTTCTTCTGTTCTTTGCACCTTTGCGTGAACCCTCAATCCTCATTTCAGGTTACATCCAATTGCAAACGACTATAAACACAAACGCGCGGACGGAAATTAACCGCGCCCGGAAAATAGCGGAAGGCCCGCGCGACGCAAGACACTCAGACACACATTGATGCCTGAGAAACTCTCATCACGACGGGGATGCCGAATTGTTGTGTAGCTGTTTAGGAGAAGACGAGAGGTGGACCACGCGGGACGCATTGCCTGCATAAGAGGCTGGTCCTGAATGCCGGACTGCCGGAACGTGCGTAGAATTTTATAAGCGTCGGCGGGCGCGGCTGTCCGTTTGTAGCAAGAGCCGCCGAGTCGCGCGAGCGGCGTAGCTGCGCGAAACCGTTTGTACTCACGCCGCAATCAGGCGCGCACGGGCGTGAGAGTATGACAGGCTCAATGCTTGCGGTCTGCTCAGGATTAACATTTGCTGCCTGCGCCTGACTATCCTGTGACGGCTCGCGCTCGGCGGCATCAGAGTTTGTCTGCGCTACTTCTACACTGTGATGCGCGTGGCTGTCTGCGGCGGCCATCTCATGCGCACCGTGCATGTGCCTTGCGCCCTGTTGCGGCGCAGGTGAATCAACGGTTTCGTGCTGGTGTTCCGGCTCAGCCTCCTTCTTGACGATGCTGAGATTCGCATGGCAGTGGCCGCCCGCGCACGAGCCTGCGAGGTGCGGCGCTTTGCCCGCGCAGCAAGGCATTGAACAGAGCTTAGATGATGAGAGCGCGTCGAAGGAAACAAACGCGGCCAGGAGCGCGAGCGCAAGCGTCATCGCCAACGCTGCCCGCGCGGGCAATCGTAGTTTGAGAAGCAGGCGGTACAGAAAATGCCGCACGTGAAACTCTTGCTCGTGTTCTTTCCGAAAGATTCAGGATTGCGCTGTGAATTGTGCCACCGCGTGCGCGCGTATGGCAAGAGAAAAGCCGCTCACGCCTGAAGCGCAAACGGCTTTTCCGGTGGAACTGTTGGGATTGGCCTTACATCTTTGTGTGCTGAACTGCTTTAAGCAGGAGCAACGAGCATAGACGGTCTGGACGACGATCCTAACAATTTCAGGTTATCAGTCCAGAGGTCAGGCCGCAGCCACCTCACTGTGATTAGAACTCATATACTTTTTGATCACCTCCTTTCCAGTGTTGAACCGCATAATAAATTAGTCTAACTTGTGCGTCAAGTATATTTTTTGCGCGCTCTGTTGCGGGTTTACTTTAAGCGGTTTTGCGGGGCACGGCGATGAGCCAGCCGCCCTCCCGGATAGACTTCGCGGGTGTGCTCAAGGCCGAAGAAGTAGGCGATTTCCCGAAAATCTTCGCAATCGTGGATGACGAAATCCGCGCGCTTGCCCGCTTCCAGAGAGCCTAGCTCGTCGCCTCTTCCCAGACTGTACGCGGCGTTGATTGTCGCCGCCGTCAAACTCTCCGCAGGCGTCATCTTCATCTGCGTTGAAGCGAGCGAAAGAACCATTGGCATCGAAGGCGTCGGAGAAGAACCCGGATTGAAATCCGTCGCCAGCACGACGGCAAGACCCGCATCAATCATCTCTCGCGCCGCAGGATAGCGTTTGAGACCCAGCGCGTAAACAGAAGCAGGCAGAAGCACGGGCTGGACTCCCGCAGACTTTAAGGCAGCGATGCCTGCCGCGTCTGTGTGTTCAAGGTGATCCGCCGTCGTCGTTCTTAGTTCTGCCGCAAGCCGTGCGCCACCATTCAGCGAGAGCTGGTCCGCGTGAAGACGTAGACCCAGACCGTGCGAGCGCGCAGCCGCGAAGATGCGCCGCGTTTCATCTATCGTAAAAACATTCTGCTCGCAGAACGCGTCGCAATACTCCGCGAGTCTTTCCTGAGCAACGCGTGGCAGCATCTCTTCTATGACGAGCGCGACGTAATCTGCGCGGCGTGCCTGATACTCTTCCGGCACGTCGTGCGCGCCGAGGAATGTCGGCACGTAGCGAAGCGGTGTTGACGCGTTGAGTTGCTTGATGGCGCGGAGGATTTTTAATTCATCTTCGACAGTGAGGCCATAGCCCGACTTGGCTTCGATGGTCGTCGTGCCCGCCCGCAGAAACCATTCGGCGTAACGCTTGCCAGCGCTGACCAACTCATCCTCAGTCGCGGCGCGCGTGCGTCTGACAGTTGATTTAATCCCGCCGCCACTCGCGGCAATCTCCTGATAGCTTGCGCCCTTCGCTCGCAGCTCATACTCATCAACGCGCGTTCCGGCAAAGACCGCGTGCGTGTGCGCGTCAACGAATCCGGGCAGGCAGACACGATGCCCTGCGTCAATCACTTCGCAATCCGCGCCGATGAGAGGCTCAATCTCTGCGCGCGTGCCGACGCGCTCGATGAGACCGTTGCTAACAATCATCGCGCCGTCTTCGATGATGGAGAGCTTGCTCATCTCCGTTCCCACGCGCGGACGCTTCGCGCCTGCGAGCGTGACGAGTTGAGAACAGTTGATGACAGCCAGTGTGTCAGTCATAAATGAAGGCGGGGAAAAGGGGAAGAGGGTAAAAGGGGAAAAGGAAAAACGAATGGCTCCCGCTCTTTGTCTTTCCCTTTCCCCTTTTACCCATTTCCCCTTTTCCCCTCTCTTTATTGAGTCTGTTTCATGTGACGGTCAAGAAAGTCTGCGACGAGCGGATAGACGATGAGACGGTTTGAGAGTTTGGCAATGCCGTGGCCTTCGTCGTCGAAGAGTTTGTACTCGACGGGAGCGTTGCGTTCGCGCAGAGCTTTGACGATCTGCTCGGCCTCAGTGTAGGGGACGCGCGGATCGTTCTTGCCTTGAATGACCATGAGCGGAGCTTTGATGCGATCAACTTTGTAGAGCGGCGAGATGGAGCGCAGGAAGTCCAAGTCGTTTGCGAGCGTGCCGTACTCGACTTCGCGCAGCTTGCGGCGATAGCCGGAAGTGTTTTTCAAAAAGCTCTCGAAGCTGGCGATGCCGACGGTATCAACGGCTGCGGCCCATAACTCAGGGTAGAGCGTGATGGCCGCGAGCGTCATGTAGCCGCCGTATGAACCGCCCATCACGGCGATGCGCCCTGAGTCTGCTCCGCCCTCTGTCTTTAACCATTCAACTCCCGCCGCTAAATCCTTCACAGAGTCTTCGCGCTTGCGCACATCGTCAAGGTGTGTGTAGGTCTGGCCGTAGCCGGTTGAGCCGCGCACGTTCGGCGCGAAGACGGCGTAGCCGCGCGAGAGAAAATATTGATAGACGCCGGAGAAGCCGGGCTGCTCCTGTCCTTCCGGTCCACCGTGAACGGAAACGATGACGGGCAAGCGCGCTGCTGCTCCTTTGCCATTGGGCGTTGAGCCAACAGGCATTTGCGGCTTGTAGTACCATGCGGGAATCTCGCGCCCGTCAAATGTCTTGTAGTGAATCAACTCCGGCTCGACGAATGAAGATTGAGGAATGCCTGCGCGCGAGCTGTGCGTGACCTGCGAGAGCGATTTTGAGTTGAGATCGTAGAGCCACACGTCTGCGTTGTAGCGCGAGCCACTGAAGGTGAGCGCGAGCTTGCGATTGTCTTTTGAAAACTTCAGGCCACTGACTAAACCTTTGCCGGGAAGCTTAACCGCGTCGCCTTTATCTCTGAGCGTGGTAATCAAGGGCTTGCCGTCCGTGTCCGTCCTGCGCACGTAGAGTTCGGCAAAGCCGTCGCGGTTGATTGTGTAAGCGAACATGCTGCCATCGTCGGAAATCTGCGTGGCGGCAAGGTCCCAGGGCGTGTTGTCCAGGATGTCTATGCGCTTGCTCTGCAAATCCATCTGCGCGAGCGAGTAGTATTCGCGCCCGGCGTTTGTGCCGAGCAGGATGGAGTGATTGTCGGGCGTAAAGTAGACATCGCCGAACTGCGCCGCGCCTTCGTGCGGCGTGAGCAGCGTTGCCTGCCTGGTCGCAAGGTCAACGAGGAAGAGGTCGTTATCCAGACTCAACTTTTCGTTCAAGTGCGAGACGACTATTTGGCGATCATTGAAGGACCAAGCGGCGGGACCGTTTGAGCCGTCCTGTTGATAGACCAACTCTTCGCGACCCGTCGCCACGTCCATCACATAGATGTCAAAAAAATCTTTGTTGCGCTTGTTCGATGCGTAGCTAATCCGTTTGCCGTCGTGCGACCAGTCGCCAAAGTTGTGCCTCACGGTCGGGTCATTCGTTAAAGCTTTAATCTCAGAGCCGTCGGGCGAGAGCCAGTAGAGTTGCGCGTTCTCATCGCCGCCCTTCGCTTTGCCGAATAGGAGTCCACTGCCGTCAGGCGACCAGCTCACAAAATTAATGCCGTCCGTGTAAAAGGTCATCTGTTCGGGCCAGCCGCCCTGCGCTCCGACCATCCAGACCTGCGGCGTGCCCGTGATGTTTGTGAGAAACGCTATCCGATCACCCTTTGGCGAAAGCTGCGGCGACGATGAGCCGCGAATATTCAGGTAACGCTCAATCCCGTAACGCTCGCGTGCGCCAACAGTCTGCGCGCTCGCAGCACATGAGCAAGAGATAAGAAC
>JBAWGU010000533.1:0-10370 GCA_049593215.1 Pyrinomonadaceae bacterium | reverse complement strand
CGCAGAGAGGTTGAATGCTTAACTCTCTGCGTAAACTCTGCGCGTGACTCTCTGCGTCTCTGCGGTGAATTGCCTTATCTTCACCGTCTAGGCAGGTCGAAGATTAACTTCCTTTAAGATTGTCCCGTCAGGATCGAAGCGCACTTCCGTTGGTTTGTGTTGAAGAGGAACGCGCAGGATGGTCTCTTTCTTCTTCGCCTTCATCAAGACGCGCTGCGTGCCGTCCGCGCTGACAATTTCAATCGGCATCGGATTCGGAAAAAGCTCTCCGTCCTGAGTCTGGCGAACTGTAATGGTGAGCACGCCTTTTTTCTTTTTAGCCTCTTTCCAATTCCACGCGACATCGTAGCGCGGGTGGCCGCTCCCATAGACCCAGCGCGCGAAGAACTCGCGCAGGTTCGTGTCCGAAGATTTTTCTAAAGCTGCGCGCAGGTCTTCCGTTGTCGCCGTAGAGTTGCGGTGCGCTGCGTAGTAAGCGCGTATGCCCTGAAAGAAATCCTTGTCGCCCAGCATAGAGTGAAGCATGTGCAGAACCCACGCGCCCTTGTTGTAGTTGTTCGCGTTCAAGAGCTTGAAAAGGTCCTCAGTCTCCGTGTCGTGAATCGGCGCGCGGCGCGTCTGCTCATACTTGAAATATCCATCGGCCTCGCCCTTCATGTAATCACGAAAGACCTGCTCGCCTTCAAAGTGTTCGACGAACAGTCCCGCAAAATATGTGGCAAAGCCTTCGCTCAGCCAGAGGTCCGCCCACGTCTTTTCTGTCACGGCATCGCCGAACCACTGGTGCGCAATCTCGTGCGCGACAACGTTCTCGACGCCGCCGGGAATATGGTAACGCGCGCTCATCTTTGGCGACGCGTCGCGCTTGTCAAAAAGTGTGCTGGCGAAAACAATCGCGCTCGAATTCTCCATCCCGCCAAATCGCGTCGCACCTACGATGAGCGCAAGCTTTTCGTAAGGGTAAGGCGCGACCATCTGTGTGAAAAAGTTGAGCGTGTCTGAAGATGAAGCGAAGCCTTGCACCGCGTAATCGCGGTCGCGCTGCGGGACATAGTAGATGAGAGGAGTCGGCGCATTCGTCTTCGGCTCAAAGAGCGCGCCCTCGCCGATGGAGACGATCATGCAGTAAGGCGGGATGGGCACGCTCTCCGTGTAGCTCCATGTGCGCGTCGCGTCAGCATTATCGCGCGTCGCTTCGCGTTTCCCGTTAGCGATAACAACATCGCGCGCCGGAGCCGTGACAGTGAAATTGACTGTCGCTTTGGCGGAAGGGTGGTCCAGACAGGGAATCCAATGATGAGCGCGGTTGGGCCAATTATCGCCCGTCGCGGAAGGCTTGCCGTCCTTGTCTGCGGTCAGAGCCAGACCGTCTTTCGGTTTCCCGTGATAACTGATTGAGACGCTCAAACGCTCGCCATCCTTCGCCGCCTGCGGAAGCGTGACGGAGAGCGTGCCTGCGCTGCGCTCGTAACGAGCGGGCGCATCTCCGACCGTCACGCTGTCAACATTCATCTCGCCGAAATCGAAATCAAGGCGCGTGACAGCATCTTTAAGAATGAGCACGCTGATGATAGTGCGCGCTTTTGTAATCTCGGAAAGTTTATCGTCGAAGCTGAGTGACACGTCGTAATTGATTGGCCGCCAGTCGTCCACAACCCGCTCACGCCGTTCTGCCAGAGCGAGAGGCTGTGTTGAGAGAAGCAGTAAAAAAAGTAGAAGCGCGCAACGTACGGCGCGTACCCTATCGCGTAACCTTCTCTTCTTGATGTATTCGTTCCGCATCTGTTACTCATCCTTTGCTACTCGCACTTCTGCCGACTGTGTATTGACCGGGCGTTCGCGGCCCGCCAGAGCTAGGCCGACGCCCCCAAGAATCATAATTGCCGAAAGAAGCAGACGTAACGAAATATCCTCTGATAGAAAAATCACTCCGCCTCCGGCTGCCAGTACGGGTACGGCTAACTGCACTGTCGCTGCTCGTGTTGTCGTCAGCCCTTTCAGCGCGGTGTACCAGACGACATACCCTAGCCCCGAAGCTAATGCCCCTGACAAGACAGCGAGGAGCAAGCCTTTGGCAGAAACGAAGGCGCTGCCGAGCATGATAAGGTTGACCGCAATAATAAGAGGCAGGGAGCGGACAAAATTATTGGTCGTGTCGGAAAGCGGGTCTCTTGTACCGCGCCCACGTAGTGAGTAAAAGCCCCACGAGACGCCTGCGATAGCCATCAGCGCGGATTTCGTCAACGGCGGCGTCTTTAGCCCCGGAAAAACTAAGTAAACCAATCCCGTTAAGGCTAGGAACAGACCGACCCATCCCAGCAGATGAGGCCGCTCGCCGGACCACAGCGCTGCGATAATCATTGTCGCTTGTACTGAGCCGAACAGAATAAGCGCGCCCGCTCCTGCGCTCAGGCTGACATAGGCGAGGGAAAAAGCTATCGCGTAGAGAAAGAGCAGCGTGGCCGAAGTCCAGTTGCCGCGAGGCGTCGAAAATCCCTTGCCTTTAAGCACTGTTATCAAAGACAGCATGGCCGCACCTGAGCTTAATCGAATAGTCGAAAAGCTGGCGGCATCAATAGCAGCTTTGCCCAGCGCCAGCCGACAGAGCACTGAGTTTGAGGCGAAGGCCACGAGCGCGATCCCCGTGCAAGTGAGTGTTCTCAAGCGGCTCAACTGGCTAGTTATATCCTCCAAAGTAGAGGGTGCAAATCTAACGAATTCCAATCATCTGAAACACCGAACGATCCAGCACCGCGCCGCCGTTTTCAATCCATGCTCTATAAGCCGCAAGCTCTTCGTCGGCCACAGGACGATTGCCGAGCAGCGCGGCGGGAGTCCTCTCAAATCCGCGATTCGTCAGGGCCATGTGCGCGCTGCGTGGATGAAGAGAGCCGTTTTGAGAGAGCGCAGCCTCCGCGCTTTCCACGTCTGGAAAGAACTCTTCATAGACGAGCAGATGCCAGACAGTATCGCCCTTAAGCTGCTCGACGGCGAGCACACGCAAGAGGCCGAAGCCGCTTTCAAGCTGGAAGATAAGATCATCGCCCGGAGAAAATTGTTGCGCCACAGCTTTCCTCTCAAATAGCTTGTTTTGATTAAGCGAATTAAAAGCGTCCTTGTTTGTCGGTTAGCTTAACATAACTTGCGTTAAACATAAGCGACTGTGCGGCACAGCCGCTTCGGGATTTTCAAGCTGAGTTATGTCTGATGACGAAGCTCACAGTTGAAGTTCAAATTTGAAATCTGAAATCTCAAAGCAGCCTTCAGCAATTTCCGCCGAACGATTAGCATTGCAAAAGCGTGGGCGCGAATCTACAATCCCCGCAACCGAGATGCGGGACTTTGACCGGAGCAAAGATTACTATTCGATTCTGGGCGCGGATGCGGGCGCGTCGCGGAGCGAGATAGAGCGTCTCTACAAGCGTCTGGCCGTGCGCCATCATCCTGATCGCGGAGGCAGCGAACAGTTGATGAAGCAGCTTAACGAAGCTTACAGCGTGCTAAGAGATGAAGCGACGCGCAGAGCTTATGATGGCGAGCGGGGAAAAAGCGCGCAGACAATAAGTGTTGAGGAAGACGCGCCGCCATATTCTTCGCCTCCTGCTCAAATTGATTCCCTGACAAGCCAGTGTTTGAGCGCAGTCTTCTGCATCATCGTCGGCCTCGCGCTGCTGCTGCTCGTTCGATTTCAATGGATGTGGTTTCTGTGGCCGCTCGGCATACTTGCCGCTCTCGTGGTCTTCTTCGGAATCTGGATGGCGCACAGCGCGATGCACTCTGTGCGTGATACGCTATTTAGCAAACATCTCAGGCATCGTTACACGCTCTTGCAGGAAGCTGTCTTCTGGTCTGCCGTGTGCGGCGGCGGCTACGGTATCTATCTCGTGCTCAGCTCAGTCTAGGGAATTCTTCTCAACGCGGCAATGCTCTTAAAAGGACTCGACCTGCTTTTTCTGGAAGTGAATAATCTGGAGGAGTCTCTGGCGTTCTATCGTGATCAACTTGGTCTGGAAATACTGACAAACAATTCTGAGTCGGAGCCGCCGATGGCGACGCTCGTCGCGGGCAGCTTGCGCCTGACGCTCGCTGAACAGCTTGAGACCATGCTCAGGCGCGGGCGCGGTGTTCATTTCTTTCTTGGCGTCGAGGATGTTGACGCATATTATGCGCAGTTAAGAGCGCGCGGCGTGGAGGTCAAGCCTCCGCAGGACGAAGGATGGGGCGGACGTTTTATCACCTTGCAAGACCCTGATAAGTACAGACTATTTTTTGTAACGTGGAAGGAGGAGGTCGAGCAAGGATGAAGGCGGAAGGATGAAGGATGAAAGCAGAGCTATCCAAGATGAATCATTCAACATAAGCAATCATCCCTTTATCCTTCCGCCTTCATCCTTCATCCTTGCTTTTCTATGGACATGAAGCACACGGAAAATCTATTCAGGCGTTACAAGGGACAGTTTGTTGATATAAAGACCGTCTCCGGCGGCGTCTATGAAGGAAGAGTGGTTGAAATCACCAACGATTACGTGGCGATTGCCTTGAGGAGCGGCGAAGGCGAACCCGATCAAGTCTTCGTGCTCCTCCACAGCATCGAATCCGTGTTGCCACGCGGCGGAGGTTAAAGGCAGTTTTCAGTTTTCAGTTTTCAACTATTTCTTAACTGAGATTTGAGATTTCAAATTTCAAATGCGATTCAAGCAACTGAAAACCGAAAACTGAAAACTGAAAACTGTTTTATGCGTTACGTAGAAAACCCTCCAAACCCCTGGCACAAAAATTCTGTCGAGTGGATTGGCGAGCCGCCGGAAGCGAAGCTCGAAGTCTTTGAAGAGACCGAGACGCGCTCGATTATCACGCACAATCAGAGTCCTGATGTCGGCTTCGATTATTCCGTCAACTGCTATCGCGGCTGCGCGCACGCCTGCACTTATTGCTTCAGCCGCCCGACGCATGAATATCTTGGCTACGGCGCGGGCACGGATTTCGAGCGCAAGATTGTCGCAAAGGTTCATGCGCCCGAACTCCTGCGCGCAGAGTTGATGAAGAAGTCATGGCGCGGAGACGTACTGACATTCTCGTTCACCTCAGACCCTTACATTCCGCTCGAAGCGCATTACAAGTTGACGCAGAAATGTTTTGAAGTCTGTCTGGAATTCCGCAACCCTGTCGCCATCGTCACCAAGTCAGCCTTGATTCGCAGGGATATTGATCTGCTCGCAACGCTCGCGCGCGAGGCAAGCCTCAGCGTCTTCTTCACCATCCCGTTTGCTGATCGAGAGACTGCGCGGGCGGTTGAGCCTTTTGCGCCCGCGCCCGATTTTCGTTTCAAAGCGATGGCCGCGCTCGCTGATGCGGGAATCAGAGTCGGCATCGGCATTGCTCCCGTGATTCCGGGCCTCACGATGGACATTCCCATCCTTCTCAAGCGCGCGAAAGAGGCTGGAGCGCGCCATGCTTTTATGAACATGCTGCGATTGCCGGGCAGCGTCGCTCCCTATTTCGAGCAGCGTTTGCAGGAACGCCTGCCGACGAAAGCTTCACGCATCCTCAATCGAATCAAAGAGGCGCGCGAAGGCAAATTGAACTCAAGCGAGTTTGGCGAGCGTATGCGAGGCAAGGGGGAATACTGGCGGGCGCAGGTGCGTCTCTTTGAACTTCACTGCGAGCGTCTGGGATTTAACAGGCGCGAAGAAGGGACGTATGGAGCGGCGGGGCCGAAAACTTTTCGCAGGCCGTCGGCGCAGGGCAATCTTTTTATTTGAAGTCAGGCCAACATCCTCACTATAATAGCTGCACGCTAGACAAGAGAGTTGCCGGAGGTGATCGGAGATGATGCTCATCAAGCATGTGATTCGAGACCGTGAACCTTATTCCGTGCGCGCGTCTGCCACGGTGCAGGAGGCTGCGGAGTATATGGCTCAAAGAAAAATCGGCGCGGTCTGCGTCCTCAGTGATGAAGACGGACGCCTGATCGGAATCTTTTCAGAGCGCGACCTGCTCAATCGCGTCATCGTGCCGAGGCGCGACACGACATCTCTCAAGATGAAAGATGTGATGAGCGAACTGCGCGCCGTGATACGCTGCGACCAGACGCCGCATGATGCGCTCGAAATCATGGAACGCATAGGCAGCCGCCACCTTCCAGTCGTTGACGAGGAGCGATGGGTCGGAATGCTCTCGATGCGCGATCTGCTGAGAGTTGAGCTAAGCGAGCAGGGCGATGAGATTAAGCTGCTGCACGAATATATTTCTCATTAGGTATTAATTGTCATTGATGTGTAGAAGCCGCGACGCGGAGCGATGAATCATTCATTTGTCGTTCCGCGTTTGCTGTTTAATTTCAAGAAAAACTACAAGTACGGAATAATTTTGAGTTCAAATGCGTCTAACTTGGGGCTGTGAAAATTCAAGTTGGAGCGCGCAACCATGAGACAAGAAATTTCGCGCAAAGGCGCAAAGACGCAAAGGAATGCCGGGAAGCTTATTGAGTGCTTAATCTTCTTGCGTGCTTTTCTTCGCGCCTTTGCGCCTTTGCGTGAAATTACCGTGTTGAAAGTCTAAGTTTGAGGTGAATGATGAAACGTTTTTCTTATTCTATGTTCGCGGCGTTGATTCTCTTTGCGTTGGCTTGCGGGCATCCGCCGCAGGGGCGCGGCGCGGGCGAGGTTGAAGGGACGCAGAGCGGAGATGTCCGTTTCAAGGTCGAGACGGTTGTGGGCGGTCTGGAAGTTCCATGGTCCATTGTCTGGACGCCGGATGGCCGGATGATCTTTACGGAGAGGCCGGGGCGTGTGCGCGTTTTTGAGAACGGGAAGTTGCGCCCTGAGCCGCTCATTAGAATTTCAGATGTCGAGTCTTCAGGCGAGAGCGGATTGATGAGCGTTGCGCTTCACCCGCAGTTTGCAAAGAACCGTTGGCTCTATCTCTCTTACGCTTATGATAGCCGTGGCGACAAGTATGTTCGCGTGGTGCGCTACAAAGAAACGGGGAGCGCGCTCGTAGAGCCGAAGGTGATTATTGAGAATATTCCTATCGCACAGTTTCACGCGGGATGCCGTCTGCGTTTCGGGCCGGACGGGAAGCTTTACATTACGACGGGCGATGCCACTCAGCGCGAACTCGCGCAGCGTTTGGATTCACTAGCGGGAAAAATCCTGCGCTTGAATGACGATGGAACAGTTCCAACAGACAATCCTTTCGCCGGGCAAGCTAACGCGCGTCCTGAAATCTGGGCTTACGGCAGTCGTAATGCGCAAGGCATTGATTGGCAGCCCGGAACGAATCTCTTATTTGAAACAGAGCATGGCCCTTCCGGTTTTGACGGGCCGGGCGGCGGTGATGAAGTCAACATCGTAGAGCGTGGCAAGAATTACGGCTGGCCTATCATTCATCATCAAGCGAAGCATGAAGGTTTAGAGTCGCCGCTGCTTGAGTACACGCCTTCCTGCGCGCCTGCAAGCGGAGCGTTCTATCGCGGCTCTCTCTTCCAGCAGTTTCGCGGCAACTTTTTCTTCGGCTGCCTGCGCGGGGAGCGCATCATACGCGTCGTGCTTGACGGCAGGCGCGTCGTCAGTCAGGAAAATCTTTTGGAAGGAAAGTACGGGCGCATACGCGACGTGGCCGAAGGGCCTGACGGCGCAATTTATTTCTCTACCTCAAACCGCGACGGGCGCGGCTCGCCTGCAAAGGATGATGACAGGATTTTGAAATTGACTCCGACGAAATAAATTCGACAGGGGGAAAAGGGGAAGAGGGTAGATGGGTAAAAGGGAAGAAAGCCGTTTGATAACCAACACAGTATCTAACCCGCCGCCCGACGACAGCAACAACCTGAGATGTATCAGCAAAGGTTGATGAGAGGCAAGTTGAGGGCGGTCGGGTTGAACGAGTTATTAGGTCGCGGCGCACAAAAAGCCACTATTGTTCCGAAAGCAATTAACCACTTCGGAATGATTGGCCTTCATTTTCAGAATTCTGTCCATTTACTGTTTCTTGAACACAACTGTGGCAATTCTCTCCTTCATAGTTTCGTAGCCGAATATTTCCCGCCCACCGTCAACGATTACAAAATCATTCGAGTAGGAACCGCCGCCCCCACCAATTTTGATAATAGTCTGCCCCGTTCCATCAGCATCTACTGTGTATGTTCCTTTATACGTTACCTTACCTGACAAAACGCCCTGCTCGATGGCCTTGTAGAAGCCGACCAAGTTTCCTTTGCCGTCAAAAGTTACGCGGCCAATCGCCGCCGTAGGTCTGAAGTTGTCGGCGAAGGCTTGTCCTAGATAACCGTAAGTACCCTTTATACTGGTGCTATTGAATAGAGGTGCTTTAGCATCTGCCATTGTCTTACTCCTTTCAAGAGTTGTTTTATGACCGTGAGGTCATGGATCAAAAAACTTCAGGGTGCGTGAGACTACCGGTTGAGACTCTTATTAGCGAGGAATCAGACACCATTAACGACGGCACAGTATTCCTATGGGAACTGAATGTCAATGTTAAAGGCAAGACCTCGGTTTAACAACCTAAATCCAGCAGCAGCCTAACTTGCTTTTATCCTTTTCCCCCTGCTTATACTTTTTGAGCCAGCACCGCCGTCTTCGTCCAGCCAATTGGATGAAGGGGTGGAAAGTGATAGTCCTTAATGATGTGAAAGTAGCGTTTGGTGTTTTCAGTGACTTCGCGTGGCGGGTGGGCTTTGAAGCGAAACATTATTTCTAACATTTTGCTGATGGGGGATGGCCTGACGGGAAGATGCAGCAGGTAGCCGCCGGGCGCGAGCACGCGCGCAAGCTCACCGAACCCGTCCCGTAGAGAGACGTATTCAAGCACGCCGCTCGTAACGATCAACTCGAATGAATGGTCTGCGAAGGGAAGCGCAAGGACGTTGGCCTGCGCAAACTCCACCGTGTGACCGTTTGTTCCATGCTCTTCAACCGCTCGTTTGGCTGTCACGATTGAAGAGGCGGAGAGATCGATGGCAGTGATGCGCGCTCTGCGTCTGAGCGTGCGCAGGAGAGAGAGAGTCAACAGGCCCGTGCCGCAGCCTGCGTCCAATGCTCGCGCTCCGGCAGCGAGCGGCAAAGGATGCTTGCGTAGATACTCATCGAGCGAGCGCCCGTAGCCGTTGAATTTGAATGTGATGTTGTAAAGACCGGCTATGCGGTCATAGAACGAGCCTGCGCTCGCGTTCCCGTTCGTCGTCGCGCTCAACTAGAATCCTTTCCATCCGCTCTCAATCATTAGACAATGCTTATGCCTGTATCATAGCAGATGGGCTGCCTCGCGCGTGTCTGATAAATGAAACTGTAACGAAAATTCAATAGAAGCAGGGCAAAACAGTTGTATAAGGGATGGAAAATTCGCGCAAGAAAGAATCTATGCCTGCGTTCAATGAGCGTCTGAGTTGCCGGATTTTTATTAAAGGAGGAGCGAGTTATGAAAAGAAAGACGGGAGCCGCGATGAGTATGCTGGCAGTATTGCTCATCATCATGACGATTGTCTGGGTGAACAGGCGTGCAGAGGCGAATGAGATTCCCGCAGTTAACATCAACACAGATGAAGCAACATCGAGCGTCGAGCCGACAGAGCTTGTTGATATTAGAGACGACGGGTTTGACGTGGACGTGCTTGTTAATGGCTATCCGCTTGAAGAGTATCAAGCGCGCGGCAGGCATTACGTTGAGGCCGTCGAAGGCGCGGAGTATGAGCTGCGCATACACAATCCTCTGGGCGTGAGAGTGGCCGTTGCTCTCTCCGTTGACGGGCTGAACACGATTGACGCGCGCCGCACGACTGCATGGGAAGCGAGCAAGTGGGTGATCGGCCCGTACCAGACCATCAGCATTTCAGGCTGGCAGATGAGTTCAGTGCGCGCGCGCCGTTTCTACTTTACGAGCGAGCGCGATTCTTACGGCGCGAAGCTTGGAGCGACAGCTAATCTTGGCGTGATCTCTGCCGTCTTCTTCCGTGAGCGCGAAAGATACCCTGTGCAGATTGTGCCGCCGCGCCCGCGCCCCATCCCGATGGAGAATGAAGACGGCGTGTCGAGAGATGAGAACAAAGACAGAGCAGGTGATGACAGAGCGGGCAATGCGCCATCCGCTTCGACTGAATCGCGCAGGGGGAAGTCTGCGGGCGTTGTGAGACCTGAGCCTGACGATGAATCCGCCGCGACAGGCATTGGCCGCGACGTGCGCAACGATGTGCGCTGGGTCAATCTTGACCTTGACTCGCACGCCATCTCTTCCGTTGCGATTCGGTATGAATACCGCGCCGCGCTCGTTCGTCTGGGCATCCTGCCGCGCCCCTACCCTAACCGTGATCCACTCGAACGCCGCGAACGCGCCACAGGCTTCCGCGACAGGCA
>JBAWGU010000532.1:0-8968 GCA_049593215.1 Pyrinomonadaceae bacterium | reverse complement strand
ATTCTACACTGCTCCAAAGCGATTTCAATGAGCCGCGCTTTTACTATTACTTACTAATTAAATATCTTATATTTATATCTAGTAGTAGTAGTAGGGCCTGTGGAAATGTGGAAAAGTCACTTTACTGTTGCAGCTAAAGATTTTATTTTCCACAACCCCTGTGGAAATCATTGTGGAAATCTTTCTCGATTTGTGGAAAACAAGCGAGTCAGGAAAGTTTTCCACATTTCCACAGGCGACCTTTTTAGTGGTCCTGTGGAAATGTGGAAAACTCAAAGTTAAACTGTTGTGTGCAAAGAACTAAACCGAAATCCGTACTGTGGAAAACTTTTAAGCTAAAAAGTGAGCTAACTACTTGCAAAGATTGTCCATAAGGTCGCTCACCACCCTGTGGAAATTCGGGTCCTTCAAAACAAGCCCTTCAATCTTCTCTACGGAGTGAATTACGGTCGTGTGATGCTTGCCGCCAAACTCTCGCCCTATCTCTGGGAAGCTATGTTTAGTGAGCCTCTTGCAAAGGTACATTGCAATCTGTCTGGGGACAGCAATCTGCCGCGAATTGTTCTTGGATTTCAATTCGTCAACGCGCATGTGATAGTGTGCTGAGACCGCTTGCTGAATCTTTTCAATAGTGATACCTGCGGGTTGGTCATCTTCGGCAATATTGCGAATCGCATCCTGCGCCAGCATCTTCGAGATCGGCTGCCCGCGCAGAGATGAGATTGCTACCAGACGCACCAGAGAGCCTTCCAACTCGCGTATGTTGCTCTTCACCTTGCCCGCAATAAAGAAGGCCACATCGTCTGGCAGCGAAACACCATCGAGATCAGCTTTGCGTTTGAGAATCGCCACCTTCGTCTCAAGGTCCGGCGGTTCCATATCTGCAATCAAGCCCCACTCGAAACGTGAGTGCAATCTTTCCTCAAGCGTCGGAATCTCGCGCGGAGGGCAATCCGAAGTGATAACAATCTGCTTCTGCCCGTCGTAGAGCGCGTTAAAAGTATGGAAAAACTCCTCTTGCGTGCGCTCTTTGCCAGCCATGAACTGAATGTCGTCCATCAGCAGGACATCAATCGAGCGATACTTCTCGCGGAACGTCTGTGTCTTGTCGTAGCGGATCGCATTGATTAGCTCGTTCATAAATTTCTCGGCAGAAATGTACGAGAGCCTCAGATGACGATTTCGCTCCTTAATGGCAGAGCCTGCGGCGTGCATCAGATGAGTTTTGCCAAGACCCACTCCACCATATATATATAATGGATTGTAGGTCTTGCCGGGAGCTTCGGCCACGGCGAGCGCGGCTGCGTGCGCAAACTGGTTGCATGAGCCGACGACAAATGTCTGAAATGTGTACTTCGGATTGAGCGAGAGTTCAATCGGCTCTATATCAACAAAGGTGGTCGCGGCAGAAGTCAGGCCGTCCGATTCGGCTGCCTCTAAAAGCGTAAACAGGCTGGAAGATTTGTTTTTCCCGTTAGCTGCGGGAGATTCCGGGAGAGTGTAAGTATCATTATGCTCTTTATCTTCCGTAGTCTGTCCGACCTGACGAGACTCGTCCTCTTCGACCATCCAGTCAACGTGATACTCTGCCAGATTCAACTCTTCCAACGATTCAACTAATACGTCGGAATAGTTGGAACTGACCCAATCCTTGACTACCTGATTAGGCGCGCGCAGATGCAGAACCTGACCGGAATCGTCAAAACCCTCAAACTGTATAGGGCGAAACCATGTTTCAAAACTCTGCCGGTTGAGTCTTTTCTCTACGGCGTGAAGGATGTTATCCCACAATCTATTCTCAATTACGGTACTCATGTTTTTCCATCCTGTCTCATCACGTTCGACTCAGAGATAGAGGTAGAGATACTGTCAGGAAATAGTACGATTCTGCCTTTCCCTTCGCTCAAGCAATTCTTTGAGTGAAGCGGTGGAAGATGTTGTAAATGCACCCTCTTGGTCTCTTTCCGCTTTCCGTTATCTAAAGTTTTCCACAGGTTTTTCCACAGGCTTGTGGAAAACTTTAAGGAACTTAAAGTAATGCTTTAAGTATTTCTTTATCAATAACTTACAGGTTTTTTTAACCATCGAAACGGGCCGCAGACTAGCACAATGTTTGGCAGGACGCAAGAGAAATCCACAGGCTTTTGAAAATAATTTTCCGGCGCTTTTGGAGAGTCCGTTTTTATTGGGTTTTATTAAATGGGAGACTACTGATAATTCTTGAAAAGCATGGTTTTAGAACAGTTTTGAGAGCCATAATGAAAAACGGGTTTCCTCTGTTGGGCTGCATATTTTGATCCGAAGGAGCGCGATCTTTCCCTTTCAGGCTCGCTTTTCTTGACAGAATGGCTTTCCAAAGTTAGTCTTACACTTTTCGTTTAAGTGGAGAATAATCAACTATGTCTAAGCGAACATTCCAACCCAATAATCGGCGGCGCGCAAAGACGCACGGCTTTCGCGCTCGCATGGCTACCAAAAATGGCCGACTGGTCTTGAAAAGACGGCGCGCAAAGGGCCGTAAGCGGCTGACTCCCGCGCATTACTGAGACGGTGCGGCTTGAATTTGTCAAGGCAAGCGCATTTGCGCACTTCTGCTGATTTTCGGCGTGTTTACTCTCAGGGCAGGCGATATGATGGTCGCCTGATGACGGTTTTCCTGCTTCCCAACGGTTTGCCGCATCATAGATTTGGAATTACGGCCTCGCGCAAGGCTATTGGCAACGCCGTCGAGCGCAATCGCTCAAAGCGTTTACTGCGAGAGGCGTTCCGGCTGAGCGGCGCAGCCTTAGAAGGTTTGCAGGGGAAGTATGACTGGGTTTTGAATGCCAGGCGTTCCCTGCTTTACGTGAAGGTGTTTGCGCCTTTGGAAGAGTTTGAGAGAATTGCTGCCCGTGCTGCTCTGGACGAGCGGGCAAGGATAGCTGAGAAGTAAAGGCTTTGAGATTTGCTCTCGTCTTACTACTGAAGTTTTACAAGGCAACTATCTCGCCTCTGCTTCCACCTTCATGCCGCTTTGTTCCAACCTGCTCGGAATATGCGCGCGAGGCGATTGAGCGGCATGGAGCTTTGCGCGGGAGCTGGATGGGCGTGCGAAGGATTCTGCGTTGCCATCCATTTCATCCGGGCGGCTATGATCCGGTCAAGTGAAAACAAGAAACTACAATCATTAAGTGAACGTTCTAATATCTTGTTGATAATCTTTCTTTAGAAAGTGTTCGTAATTTAATTCAGATGGATCAGAAGCGTTTTGTCCTTGCTCTTCTTTTTTCGGCAGCGATACTTTTTCTGTGGAGCTATCTGTTCCCTGTAAAGAATCCGCAACAGAACAACGCCAACAATTCTACGGCGCAGCAACAACAGGCATCACCCACGCCAACACCTTCGGCGCAAGCGATTCCCCCTTCAACTCAAACTCAAGCGACTACGGCTGTTCAATCTTCGCCGGACACCACGCCGCAGCGAAGCATCATCATCTCAACGCCGCTCTACGAAGCGAAGCTAGATAGTCAGGGCGCGGTCACGAAGAGTTGGATTATCAAGAAGAACAAAGCTTCTAATCGTATTCTTTATTCTGCCGGAAGCGGTAAGAACAATCCGCAGCCGCTCCAACTAATTTCCCCCGAAGGTCTGAAGCGTAATGAAGCGCCGCTTCGCCTCTCCACAGATGATGCGAATGTTGATGCCGCGCTTGCTTCAAAAAATTACAAGGTGAACGGAGTTGACGGCGAGAGCGGTGATGTCAGCATCAATCTCGCAGACAAAGATTCAAAGCGCATCGAGTTTACTTTGCATGATGATGCGACGGGGCTTGATGTAACGAAGAGCATCACGTTCTACGCTGATCGTTACAGCGTTGACATGGAAGTAAAGCTCACGCGCAACGGACAAGCAGTGCCGCAAACCCGTCTGCTCATCGGGCCAAGCATCGGCGATCAAGGCGTTCCCCACTACACTTTTTATTCAGTCGCGCCCGAAGGCGTTGCGGCCACAAGCGAAGGCAGTGTGGAGAGATTTGTCGCTGCGGCAGTTCATAAGAATGAAGGTGGATGGTTCAGCTCAAAACGGCCTGAAGGCACAGACAAACAGATCGTTCACGAAGCTGTCAACTGGGCTGGCGTTGATGACACTTATTTTGGAATGGTCGCGGTGTCGCCGAAAACAACTCAAGGGCTTGAGTACCGCACGTCAGCTTATGAGCATGATGCGGGTGGAAAAAAAGAGGAGCGATATTTAATTACTGCCTTCGTTCCGATTCCCACAGACGGCTCACGTATGCAGCTCTACGTTGGTCCAAAAGACCACCAGCTTTTAACTGCTGCGAGCGCAGATGTGAGAGCCGCAGGTGGTCCAACGGTTGATCTCGAAGGGCTGATTAATTACGGATTTTTCAGCAGCGTCAGACGCTATCTCGCGGTTCCCATTCTCATTGCCATTAACGCGCTTCAGCGTCTTACGGGCAGCTACGGCGTCGCCATTATTCTCTTTACAGTCTTCATTTACTCGCTTTTCTTCCCGCTTAAATGGCAATCGTCGAGGAAGATGAAGAAGGCGCAAAAGTATGCGCCGCGCATGAAAGAGGTGCAGGAGAAGATCAAGGGATTGCAGCAGAAAGGCGTCAAGCAGGATGACCCGCGACTCAAAGATTTGCAGATGGAGCAACTGCGTTTGATGAAAGAAGCGAATCCGCTCGGCGGATGCTTACCGCTCCTGATTCAAATGCCTTTTCTCTTCGCGCTCTACAGCGCCATCACCATCTCGCTCGACTTTCGTCAAGCGGCATTCCTGTGGATGCCTGACCTTTCATCCGGCGACCCCATTCATCTGTTGGAGATCATGATGGCCGGTTCGATGATCGTGTTGCAACTCATCACGCCTGCGCCGTCGGCTGATCCTTTGCAGCGCAAGATGATGGCTATTGGGATGCCGCTCTTCATGCTCTACATTCTGTGGGGTGCTCCCGCAGGATTGCTCGTCTACTGGTTAATCGGTAACATCGTAGGCTTCAGCCAGCAGTTCTTAATTAATCATTTGACGAAATCGGAAGATGATGAAGAGCCTCCGAAGGAGAAAAAAAAAGCGGAGAAGCAAGCGGCTAAAAAATTGAACGCAACGAGAGTTTCCGAAGCATGATAAATTCTTTTTCTTTCGATGAGTAATCTCTGATTTCAACCTAAACTATTTTTGAAGATGAACGAAGTCTGCACACAAGCAAACGATTTTCTCAACGACGTTTTTGAAGGCGTCGGTTTCGATCTGCGCACAAGCGTTGGAGAAGCTGAGAGCGGATGTCTTCTTAACATTGAAGGCGCAGACGCTTCTCTCTTGCTCAACGAAGGCGGCGAGCTGCTCGAAGCTCTTCAACATCTTCTCAATCAAATTCATGGGCGCGCGCTTCCGAAAGGTGAGCGCATCGTTTGCGATGTAGATAATTTTCGCTCAACGCGTGAAGCGGAACTGCGCGCGATGGCACGCCATGCCGCCGGGCGTGTTCGCGCAACGGGCATGGCTTTCACCTTTGGTCCAATGTTGGCAAACGAGCGTCGCGTCATTCATCTCTCGCTTGCAGAAGACGAAGACCTTTACACAGAGTCGGTTGGTGAAGGCAATGCGCGACGCTTGAGAGTGAGTCTGAAAAAGTAGATGATGATTGTTGTGAGACACATGCGCTTCTCTTCTTATCACTCATCATTCGCTTACTATTTTTTGCAGTGCAAACGACAGATACCATTGTCGCCCTTTCAACTCCGCCCGGTCGCAGTGGGATAGGCGTCATACGCCTCAGTGGACCACGCTCCCTCGAAATAACAAGACTGCTCATCCAAGATCACGAGTTCACTCCGCAACCGAATCACGCGACGCTAAAAAAAATATGTGATCCGGAATCAGGGGAGACTCTGGACCATGCCCTCATCACTTACTTCAAATCGCCACATTCATTCACAGGCGAAGATGTCGTAGAGTTTAGCTGTCACGGCTCGCCCGTGCTTCTACGTTATCTTCTCGACCTACTCCTGCGCCTTGATGCGCGCCTCGCTGGTCCAGGTGAATTTACGCTGCGTGCTCTCTCAAACGGACGCTTGAATTTGAGTCAGGCTGAAGCGATACGCGACCTCATCAACTCTCAAACTCATGCCGCCGCAAGACAGGCTGTGCGCCAACTTGGCGGTGAACTCTCCGCCCGACTCCAGCCGATAAAAGATGCGCTTATAGAAATTATTGTCCCTCTGGAATCTTCGCTTGAGTTTGTTGAAGATGATTTACCTGAAATTGCCATCAGTCAAATCGCCGCAAAACTTTCCGGCCTGATTAGCCAGATTGAAGATTTAGCTTCAACTTTTAAGTCCGGCAGACTTCTCAGAGACGGCCTGCGCGTTACTCTCGCAGGTCGCCCGAATGTCGGTAAGTCTAGCCTCTTCAATGGTTTACTATCGTCCGACAGAGCTATTGTGACAGAGGTTCCGGGAACCACGCGCGACAGTTTAAGTGAGTTGGTAAGTATTAATGGCGTGCCTGTTTTGCTGACGGATACGGCAGGAGTCCGTGATTCTACGGATGTTGTTGAAAGCCTCGGTGTTGAGAGAACGCGTCGCGCTATGGCGGATGCGGACCTGACGATTGTTGTGCTGGATGGCTCTCAGCCTTTGTCGGAAGAGGACAAAAACATTCTCGCCGATGTCGAGGATAACCTGCATCTGATAGTTTTTAATAAATCCGATCTTCAATCTTTTCAGCCAAATGGCGCAAAAGATTTGAATGGTCGCTCATCTCTGCTCGTCTCTGCCAAAACGGGTGCGGGACTTGATGGCCTTCGTGCTGCTATACTTAAGCCCTTCCTTGCTCGTGATATGCAGGAACATGGATTGCTCATTACAGATGCGCGCCATTTTGATCTTTTACGCCGCACAGCCGATAGCTTATCCGGCGCTGCGGAATTACTTAAGCAGCACGTGAGCGAGGAATTAGTTCTTGTAGGTCTCTATGACGCTTTGCGCTTTCTGGGAGAAATCACAGGCGAAACTACGCCGGAAGATGTTCTGTCGCAGATATTTACAACCTTCTGTATAGGCAAATAGCGATGAGTTTTGACGAAGCTTTTGACGTAATTGTGATTGGCGCAGGCCACGCCGGATGCGAAGCTGCTTCGGCCTCTGCCCGTATGGGCACTCAAACGGCTTTAGTGACCATTAATCTGGATTTGATTGGGCAGATGTCCTGTAATCCTGCCATTGGCGGAATTGCTAAGGGACATCTTGTGAGAGAGATAGACGCTCTTGGCGGTATCATGGGGCGCGTTATTGACCGCACAGGAATTCAGTTTCGCCTACTGAACCGTTCACGTGGCCCTGCCGTTCAGTCTCCTCGTGCCCAGGCAGATCGCTCTCTCTATCGTCTGGAGATGCGTCACACCTTAGAAGCCACTCCAAATCTACACTTGCGACAAGGCATGGTGGTTGACCTTATTGTCAAAAATAATCGCATTTGCGGAGTCGAGCTTCAAGACTCACGCCGTCTTCGTGCTGATGCTGTCGTAGTCGCTACAGGAACCTTTCTAAATGGCTTAATCCACACAGGCAGAAGCACTTACACAGCCGGACGGGCTGGCGAGCCTGCTTCCATCGAGCTTGCGCAAGCCTTGAAGCGACTCGGCTTCCCCGTCGGGAGACTTAAAACCGGAACTCCGCCACGCTTGGACGGAAGAACTATAGATTGGGATGCGTTTGAGCCGCAGCCTGCCGACGAGTGCCCCGTTCCTTTCTCTTTTTCGACTGATTCCATTAACCAGAAGCAGATAAATTGTTTCATAGGCTACACAACTGAGGCTGTGCATAACGCTATTCGGGCTAATTTAACTGAGTCTCCACTCTATTCGGGTAAAATTAAGGGGGTTGGCCCCAGATATTGCCCATCTATTGAAGATAAAGTAGTAAAGTTTGCAGATAAAAATCGTCACCAGCTATTTCTCGAACCTGAAGGCCATGATACAAACGAAGTTTATCTCAATGGCTTCTCTACTTCTCTTCCAGCAGACCTTCAACAAGAACTTGTCAGGATGATTCCCGGTCTGGAGCAAGCCAGAATTATTCGCCCCGGCTATGCCATCGAGTATGATTTTATTGATCCGCGCGAACTCACACCGGAATTGCAAACCGTTAAGATAAAGGGACTTTTTCATGCCGGGCAGATTAATGGAACGACGGGTTATGAAGAGGCCGGGTGCCAGGGACTTATAGCAGGTATCAATGCCGCTCTTCATGTTCAGGGTCGTGAGGGCTTCCGCCTTTCACGTGAAAAGTCGTATATAGGCGTTTTAATTGACGATCTTATTAAACAAGGCGTTGATGAACCTTATCGTATTTTTACTTCGCGTGCTGAGTTCCGTCTTGCGCTGCGCCATGATAATGCTGATGAGCGTCTTTCACCTGTTGGTCGTGAAATTGGGCTAGTTGGTGATTCCGGTTGGGACCGTTTTAATCAGAGACGAGATCGCATAGCACTCCTTCGTATGGCTCTTGAGAATACGCGCTTTAAGAGGTCCGATCCCGCCTATGCCATGCTGTGCCATGCCCTTTCTACGAATTTGGGTGATTCGATTTCTCTGGCACAACTCGCTCAACGCCCTAATGTTCGCCCTGACCTTATCATTTCGCTTCTACCCGCCGACATTTCCAGCGGATTAAAGAGAACTGATCTCGAATCCGCCCTTGCTGATATCCTCTATAGCGGCTACATCGAAAACCAACGTTCGGTCTTAAATCGCCTGCATCAGCACGACGGATTGGTAATCCCGTTTGATTTCGATTATCGAACAATCAGTGGTCTATCGCATGAGATGGTTGAACGCTTTGAACGCGCTCGACCCCAAACTTTTGGTCAGGCTAGAAGAATTAAAGGTCTGACCCACACCGCTTTATCTACCTTGCTAGTGCAATTAAACTTGCACAAATCAGCCGCTTAAGTCGTCCTAAAT
>JBAWGU010000531.1:0-3748 GCA_049593215.1 Pyrinomonadaceae bacterium | reverse complement strand
AGTTAGGCTTGGCTGCCCGGCCTTGTTCTGTGTTAAGCTTAAAAGCGTTCCATCAAGATTATAATTCTTCATTTCGAGAAACGGGCAGTCCCATATTGCTATGTTGCACGAAGCTGTCTCTCTTTATCACGACCTCCTGAATGAAGGCGATCTTGCCGAATCATCGCGCGCGATGCTGGATGAAGGATTGGAGCGGTCGAAGCTGATTTTCGGCGGTCGCCGCCTGTCGCCTTATCTGCGCCCGCATTTCGTGACCGAACAGGATTGGGCGCGTATTGTGAAAATTTGCGAAACGGTCTGGGGCGCAATTCAGAAAGTTAAAGACGCTGCTATCAGCGACGACGCTCTGATTGACGAACTCGGATTGACGGAGATAGAGCGCGAGCTGGTGAGCATTGATCCGGGCTACGCGGCAGTCTCGCCCACCTCGCGCCTTGACTCTTTCCTGACAGACACGGCTTACAGCTTCGTTGAGCTAAACGGCGAGAGTCCGGCAGGCATCGCTTACGCGGATGCGGCGTATGATATTTTTTCTGCGCTGCCTGTGATGCGCCGCTTCGTCGAAACTTACAACGTGCGCCCGCTCTATGGCCGCCAGTTCATGCTGGATGTGCTGCTCGAAGCCTACACGGAATTTCTGGGCCACAAACCTGAGCGGAAGCCGCTCATCGCTATCGTTGACCTCAAAGGCTTGCCGACGCTGAAGGAGTTTGAACTCTTCAAAGAATTTTTTGAGAGTCAGGGCTACCCTGCTGTTATCTGCGCGCCTGAAGAGTTGGAGTGGAACGGCGAAGTTTTGCGCTACGGCGATGCAAAGATTGATATTGTGTACAAGCGCCTGCTCGTCAACGAGTATCTGCCGATTATCAAAGAGCAACCTGCGCTCCTTGAAGCTTACCGCGCCCGCGCCGTCTGCATGGTCAACAGCTTTCGCTCCAAGTTGATTCACAAAAAAGCTCTCTTCGCGGTGCTGACGAACGAGCGTTACGCGCATCTCTTCAACGGTGAAGAACTCTCCGCCATCCGCCAGCATGTGCCCTGGACGCGCAAAGTGCGCGCTGAACGGAGCGAGCATTACGGAGAGAAGATTGATCTTCTGGAATTTATAGCTGCGCGGCGTGATCGTCTGGTCCTTAAACCGAACGATGATTACGGCGGGCACGGCATCTACATCGGCTGGAACACGGACGAGATTTCATGGGGCGAGGCCATTCAAAACTCGCTCGGCAATGGCGATTACATTGTGCAGGAGCGTGTGCCGACGGCGCGCGAGGTCTTTCCCGCGCTACAGGAAGACGGCTCGGTGCTGTTTGCGGAGCAGCTTGTTGACCTTGATCCTTTGCTCTTTAACGGCAAAGTCGGCTCCGCCTTCACGCGTTTGTCGTTTACCGAATTGGCAAATGTCACTTCAGGCGGCGGCATGGTCCCGACCTTTATCATCGGCGAGAAGGGATAAGCGTTTCTCATATTTATCTGTTCGTTCCTGAAAATCGGTTACAATGCCCGGAGCAAGGCGGTTTTCAACTTCTCTACGGAAGGTGAAAAGCGGTGGCTGATGACACGGAAGAAGATGTGAGATTGCCGCAGGACGAGCGACAGGATGAGCGACGTGAGTTTGATCGTTCGCGCCTCATCGTGGATGTCTTTTTCAACGGGGCGGACGCGACAGGCGTTGCCAGCACTAAAGACATCAGTCTCGGCGGTCTCTACATGAACACGAAGACGACGCTGCCCGAAGGCGCACTGCTCACGCTGCGAATCCCTTTCAGCGACGGCCAGCAGGTGGTCATTAATGCGGAAGTCATCTACAGCAATCCCGGCATCGGCGTTGGCGTCAGCTTTCACGGGCTGACAGAAAAAGATCGTGAGCTGATGAAACGCGAGCTGCCGAGTCCATGAGGTCTTCATGGCAGAATTGTCTGAACAACTCAACTGGCCTGGCTTGCCGGAAGAGATGCGCCGCGCTCTGAACCGTAAGCTCGAAGGCTTGTACGGCCACGCGCGCGATGAAGATGCTTTCAATTCACTCGCGGTTGATAAGCAGCAGGCTCTCCTGATTCTGGCACGCCGCTTTCAGGAACTCGGATTGTGGGACCTTGTTCATCGCATCACGAATGTTTACGGCGAGGGTGGCGTCGGGATGAACTTTGAAGCATGGCCGATGGTCGCGTCGAAGCTTGAAAGCCGTTCGGATTTCACATCGCGCTTTGCTAATCACAAGGACACGACCAAAGGCTACATCGAGCGCGGAGTGGGCCGCGCCTCGCTGCACATCCTGTATGTCGAGGATAAAGATAAAAACAGAAACTGGGCGGCGCACTTTGACCTGTATAACCCGTGGGCCTCGCCCATGAACGCATGGCGACATTTGCTACACGAAAAATTTCAACATTACACGCCGGACTGGCGCGCGATCAGCGCATCAATATGGAAGACAGGGGATAGGGGTTAGGGAATAGGGGCTTGGATAAATATTTTTCTAACCCTCTCCTGTGAGGAGACCAGAGCATGTTTGGACAATACACACTCGGTATCGAAGAAGAGTTTCAGATTGTTGACCCGAAATCGCGCGAGTTGCGCTCGCACGTCTCGGAATTTCTCGAAGAGGGCAAGATGATTTTGGGCGAGCAGATCAAGCCTGAGATGATTCAGTCAATGATCGAAGTCGGCACAGGCATCTGCAACAATATACAAGAAGCTCGGACAGACATTACGAGGCTGCGCGGCATCATCTCAAGTCTTGCGCGCAAGACGGGCCTCGAAATCGTAGCCGCTTCGACGCATCCCATCTCGCGCTGGCAGGACCAGAAGATTTTTGACGACGAGCGATACGAGCTGCTCGTGCAGGAATTGCAATCCGTCGCGCGTTCGCTGCTCATCTTCGGCCTGCACGTGCATGTCGGGTTGGCAGACCGCGAGCGGCAGGTTCATATTATGAACGCGGCGCGCTATTTTCTGCCGCATGTGCTTGCCTTAACTACCTCATCGCCTTTCTGGATGGGCTTAAACACAGGTCTGAAATCTTATCGCTCGGAAGTCTTCAAGCAATTTCCGCGCACGGACATTCCAGACCATTTCGATTCCTACGCATCGTTTGAACGCTACATCAGCCTGCTGGTCAAAACAGGCTGCATTGATAACGGCAAGAAAATCTGGTGGGACGTGCGCCCGCATCCGTTCTTCCCGACGCTGGAGTTTCGCGTCTGCGACATCCCGACGCGCGTGGACGACACCATTGCTATCGCCGCGCTCTTTCAAGCCATCGTCGCCAAGCTCGACAAGCTGATTGACAGGAATCTGGGCTTTCGCCTCTATCGTCGTATGCTTATACAGGAGAACAAGTGGAGGGCCGTGCGCTGGGGACTTGATGGCAAGATGATAGATTTCGGGAAGCAAAAGGAAGTGCCGGTTCGTGACCTGATTTATGAGCTTCTAGAATTCGTTGATGACGTGCTCGACGAGCTTGATTCGCGCAAAGAGGTGGAGCATATCCACACAATTCTTGAGCGCGGCACGTCCGCAGATGAGCAACTTCAGGTTTACCGCGAGACAAACGACCTCAAGGCCGTCGTTGATCGTTTGATTGAGAATACGATGGAGAATGTTCCGCGCGACGTAAAATTAGAAGCCATGCCAGCAGTAACATCAACTTCGACGATTTCCAAGTAGAGCCAACCTATTGAAACGCGAGTTTGACGTAAGCCCCGAAGGGGCGCTGGTTCAATAGCCCGGCGCATCGCGCCGGGTA
>JBAWGU010000530.1:0-2406 GCA_049593215.1 Pyrinomonadaceae bacterium | reverse complement strand
GCTTCAGCCGGAATGGCCACATCCAACAGGCTTATCGCTCATCGCTTAGACGCTTCATAATCAACGCAAACTTTTCAATCTCTTCGCGCGTGCGCTCCATCGCGCGGCGGCTCTCAAGGTAGGCTTTCCAGTGCGGCGTGTTCGTTAAAGCTTTCGTCGTATCTTCGTCAAGCGTCTGGGCCATCAGTGCGATGAGGTCGCTGATGATGGTCGTGTGCTCAAGCAGCGACTGGATGATTGAATAGGCGAGCCGCGCCTGCTCGAAATCAAGATCGCGCGGGTTTGAAAGCTGATTGTCACTCGATTCGTCGCTCATGCTACGGTCTCTTCCGTCTGCTCATACCAGCTTCCGCGCACGAACGGGAGTTCTGAAACGCGCGCCGCTCTTTCTTCTTCGCCGACTGCAACGCGGACTTCAGTGCCAGCCGCAAGGTAATCGTATTTGACGTAGCCGAGCGCGATGGTCCTTTTCAAAGAGGGCGAAACGGCTGTGGATGTGATGCGTCCAATCTCTTTTCCGTCGGTTGATTTGATTTTCGCTTCGCGCTCTATTTTCACTTCGCCGTCGAAGGTCAAACCCGCGAGCCGCTTTGCGACGTGGCCGCGCCAGTGTATGCGCGCGATGATCTCCTGCCCGATGTAGCAGCCTTTCGTGAAACTCACGGCCTCGTCAAGCCCCGTTTCGAGCACGACCGTATTCTCGTCCATGTCCTGACCGAAACGCGGCTGGCCCGCTTCGATACGCAAAATTTCCAACGCCTCAAGGCCGAAGGGATGCGCGCCCGCCTGCACCAGAGCATCCCAAACGCCTGTAGCATCATTCGCATTCAAGAAAAGATCAAAGCCATCTTCGGCAGTATGCGTCGCGCGAATGATGCTGAGAGAATTGCTGTTCCAACTTGTTTCAGCGATGCGCCCGCGCTCAACGCTTGCCACATCTTCTCCCAGCATCGCTCTCAAAATCTCTCTTGAGCCTGCGCCCTGAATTGAAAAGAGCGTAGTCTCCAAAGTTAAATCACGGACGCGAAAATCTCCGGCGAGCGTGAAGCGTTCTAAAGTCTTGAAGACTCGCTCGTGCGTTGCCGCTTCCGTGTCAAAGAGAAATGCAGGCCCGCGCCTGAGCACGCGCGCAAACGCGATGAGGCGGCCCTGCACGTTCGGGAACGCACAGAGCATCCACGCGCCGTCTTCCAACGCCTTCACATCGTTTGTGATGAGGCCGTTCAAGAATTGCACGGCCTCTGCGCCGCTCACTTCAATGCGCCCGCGCTCTGAGAGGTCAATGATGCCTGCGCCGCCGCCTCTCACAGCCTCATACTCTGCCGCTTCCATCATCTTAACGAGTTACGGTAATGTCGCGCGTGGTCGAGTTGTAGCCGCCGTTGTCAACAAGCTTGCCGTCTTTGTCAACGAGTTCGAGCTTGATTGTGTGCTTGCCTGTGGTCCAGCCCGTCAACCAGATCGGCTCCCACTTGTCTATGTACTGCGCCGCGCCGCCGTCCACCGTGTAGCGCACGCGATACTGCCCGCCGTCGCCTTGCAGCTTCCCGTTCAGCAGCCAGAAATCAATCATAATCGGGTCTGCGTCTTCGCCCTTATACTCGCCTTTCGGGCGGCTGTATGTGAGAAGCGGCTTCGCTGCATCAACATCTCCGCCTTTGCTATCTGCAACATCTTTGCCTTCGCGCGGTGACGGAGAAGCGTTTGCGTTAGCAGCCGTGCCAGCATTCGCGTTCGGCTTCGCGCTCGCGTTCGCGTTAGCATTCGCTTTGGCGTTCGCGTTGTTGTTCGACATCACCTGCCCGCTACTGGTCGTCGTGGGCTTTGTCGCGTCGCCGCCGCCTTTAACTGTGAACGCGACCATCTGAAACGCGCCGTCCGTTTTGTAGCTTTCATGCCAGGGGCGCGAAGGGAAGACGCGCAAAGTGTGTTTGCCTTCCGTGACGTTGCGCAACTCGAACGGCTGGCCCAGCTCGTAATAAGCCTCGTAGGGCTGATTGTCGAAGATGACGTGTATGTGATTGCCCTTCTGCGTCGCAGGGTCTTTGTGCGGCTGATAGCCTTTGAGGTCACCACTCAAATTCAATTTCACTTCAACCGTCGAGCCGTTGATGACCTGCCCCTTCGCAGGCGAGACGATGCGCAGTGCGGGCCTAGCCTCATCCTGCTCGCCGCGATCCTTCATCATCTGCGTAATCTTGTCGGGGCGCGGCACGACGGAAAGATTCTGCGCCGCAGATGCCACAGGCGGCGGCGTGACCGTACTCGTTGCCGTCGTATTCGAGTTTGCATTGTCGGTTGTTTGACAACTAAGGAGCGCGAGCGCGAGCGACAAAACGATGCCAGACAGAGAAGCGCGTTTCAGTGTTCTCATGGTTCCTCCTGAATTGAGTATGACTTTAGATG
>JBAWGU010000529.1:0-2241 GCA_049593215.1 Pyrinomonadaceae bacterium | reverse complement strand
TGTCTATCCTGTCCATCCCTGTTTGAATCTTCTGTAAGTTATACGGGCAGGGACAAGCCCTGCCCTTACAAGTTTGCTTTTACTTCGTCGTGGCGTCCACGCGATAGACGCGACCGTTGAAGACAACTACGACACGCTCACCCAGAGCGAAGTAGTCCGCAAGGCGCGGCTCGCGTTTGAGCAGTGCGAAGTAGGCATCGCTGCCGAAGGTCAAAGCGGTTTCGGGAAGTTTCGCGTCCGCTTTAAACTCCGCATCCGTCCACACGCCTTCGCGCAGGTAGAAGGTCTTACCATTCACGTTACGCACGACGTTTGAAGATGTGTCTTTATCAAGACGGGTCGTCTCCTGCTGCTCTCGCGCGCGCTTGCTCTGCGCGACTGCGCCTGCGCCCGTGTTAGCAGTGATCGAAGCAGACGATGGAGCCTTCATAGGAGCGGGTATGTCCCTCGGTCTCTCCTTGCGCGCTTCATTACCCCTACGCATCATATCCACAGGCGGCTGGTTGCCTATGACGGGTCTGGACTCGTCAGCACCCTCCAACGCGAGATACGAGGTGTAAGGCGTAACGATGCCGTAGCGTGTGCCCAGATCAACAACCTCGTCGTGCAACTCCTGCTGCTCGCCGTTCGTGCGTATCTGCTCCATCAACCACCCGACGCGGCGCGTGGCCCACAGGCGCGGCAGAAAATCGTTCTTCTCTTCCTTCAGAGGGAAACGCAGGTTGTTGTAATAGAAATCCTGCGTGCGGCCTGCCGTGCGGCCCGTCAATTTCAGGCGCACGTAGTTCATGTCATCCGCGTTGCGATAACGACCGATGAGAGTAATCTGCGTGCCTTTGAAAAGGTCCGGCAGCTCGCGCGGGTAGATTAAATCCGTTTGGACTCCGCCCATGTCTAGTTGAAGGTCTGTCAACACCGGATAGTTAATCTTGGAGAAAAAATTTGAGACTTTGACTTCAAGGTCTTCGCGCGGCTCGACGTAATCCGCGACGCCGCCATTTTCAGAAGCAAGCTTGTCAAGCAGGGCCGTGTTGACATCGTAGCCCACGCCGAAAGTAAACAGCCGCACGCCCGCGACACGCGCGCCGTGTACGCGCTCAATGATGCGCTGCGTATTCGTTTCGCTGACAGTCGGCAATCCGTCAGTGAGAAAGACTAAAAACTTCGGGCGATCATTCGGCGTGAACTGTTTGAAAGCAGCGAGCAGCGTGTCGTTGATGTTTGTGCCGCCGACAGGGCGCAGGGCATTAACAAACTGTTCGCCGCGCGCACGCCCGCGCTCGTCCGCCGCAATCAATCCACTCTCCATCAAATGCTCTTCGCCCGCAAAGTTGATGACGTTGTAGCGGTCCTCGTTGTGCAGGCTGCGTATGCCGTAGAGGAGTGCGGCACGCGCCTTCTCCATCTTGCCCGCCGTCGCCATCGAACCCGAAGTGTCAAGCACGAAGAGAATATCTTTCGCCGCATACTCGCGCTCGCTCAGATTATCTTTCGGCGAAATCATCAGGAGGAAATAGCCGTCCTTGCCCGGCTCTCTGTAAGTGACCAGAGAGACGCCGAAGTTTTCGTTCGAGAGCGTGTAGAAGAGTTGAAAGTCCTGTTGCTGGTGCGCGCCTTTTGATTCAAAAGAGAGTCGCGCGCGACGCTCGCCGTTGCGTTGCATGTCAATCTGATGGCTTGGCGAATAGACGTTGCGTAGCGCGTCTTTGTTCTCTATCTCGACGCGGCCTGAGACTTGACCAATCTCCACCAGATTGCGGCCCGTGCCGAGCGGGTAGCGATAAGCGACTGTGCCGGATTCCGCGCGCAGAATCTGCGTGTAGGTCAGTTCGAGTTTCTTTTCCGAATGCGGAAGGATGGGAAAGATGCTGGCTTGAAAGAGGTCTTTGCCAGCGTATTCGAGCAGGCCCGGATCGCGTTGCCTGCGTACAATCTCGTCGTAAATCCTGCGCGCCTCTTCGCGTGAACGAACCTCGCCGACGAGACGACGGTTTCCGTCCCAGATGGCAAACTCACTAACGGACGCGCCATCCGGCATGGGGAAAAAGTATGTGCCTTCAAGAGTCGCGTTCGTCTCGTTGAGAAAGATTTGCTCGATGTGCGTGGTGGCAACCTGATCTTTAATCTGAGTGTCAATCTTAATGGATTTGATGGGCAGCGAGCGCGGCAGCGTGACAGGAGGCCGCTCATCCGGGGGGCAGCGGCGACAGGGGCTGGGCACAATCACGCCCTGCGCTCGAA
>JBAWGU010000528.1:0-4763 GCA_049593215.1 Pyrinomonadaceae bacterium | reverse complement strand
TCCATGACCTCTAACAGTTGTTTTGCCGAATTGGATGCGGCGTGAGATAGACGCGTGATTTGATCTACGTCCTTGAGTGAGGATAGCAGTTGCGGGAACAGGAACGTCGCCAGGAAGTACTGCCCCTTGGTGAGTTTGCCTGCCGCAGCCAGATAGCCTCCAATAGCGGCTGTCATGAAAAACCCTGTGTTAAAGAAGCTGTAGTTGAGTTGAGCCTGGATGGCCGACACAGAGACGGCTGAGAGATTAGCTTGCGAGAGGCGCGCGTCTGCATCTTTCAGAAGGCGCGCTTCCCACGCCTCGGCTGTAAAGCTCTTTACGTCGGCAATCCCCGTCAGATTGTTTTCGAGCATCTGCGTAAAGTCGCTCGAGGCTTCGCCCGCGCGGGCATAAAGCTCTGCGGCCTTCTTTCCAAACAAACGTGAAGACATCAGAACGAAAGGCAGCATGATGAATGTGAAGAGCGCAAGAATCGGCGAGGTGATAGCTAGAATAAGACCATAGACAACTATGATCATGCCAAGCTCTATCATTTCGTCGCCCGCGCGTTCCACAAATTCTCTGATGCGCGCCGTGTCTTCGGTCACGAGGTTGATCAGATTGCCCGTCCCATGAGTATCAAAGAACACCATGTCCTGCGCTTCGATGTGAGCAATCAATTTAGTACGCAAGTTATGCTGCGTATCCTGGGCCAGCTTTCGCCATGCCTTCTTGCGGCGATTACGTGTCAGAAGCTCCGCGCCAATCAACAGCAGAGAGGCTGAAGTCATAAAAAGCAGGCGCGACCCCTTCTTGACGATGCCCAGGAAACGCAAGATGGAGGGTCCTTCCCCAAGCGCGGTATTAAAGATGCCAGCGAAAGAGAGACCCATGAGAGCCGAGACGGAATGGCCCACCATGGAAAGAAGTATTGGCGTGGTTAGATGTTTACGTTCCGGTAGAGAGGTCTTGATGATGCGGACAAGCGGCGAGGCGCTGCTTGTCCCGTTTATGCTGCGCGAGTTTCCGTTTCCCGAAATGTTTCGGAGCCAGAATTCATGTAAAGAGTCCCGTATCAGAGACTCGACGTGGAGGCCGAGCGTGTTGGGCGAATAGAGGACCAAAACTCTGCCGGACACGGGATTGGCCTTCGCCTCCAGGACGCCCGGGTACTGTAGCAGAGTATCCTCCAGCGCCCGCGCCGCACGGGGTCTCTGCTTGATTGCGCTCACCTCCCAGCGTTCTCGCCCGCGTATGGAGGAGAGCAGCCGCATTCCCTCTGTGTTATCCAGAGAGACCGCTCTCCCACGAGTCATTACATAACCTCCTGGTCATGCTCTGATTCGTGCTGTTCATTTTCTGAATCGCGCTGAGAGAGTTCTTGAGTGGCTTCGGCTGTGAGGTCCTCGATATCTTCCATCGCTTGCTGTGAGATTTCTCTGACCTTTTGTCCAGCCCGGATACCTAACTTAATCCCCTCCTTGGTCAGCACCTTCCAGTTTTGGGCTAGAAACACGCCTGAAGCGAGACCCATGAGTCCCGCGAAAAACGTCTTCTTTTTCATCTTATTTTTTTTTGCTCACGCCGCCTTCGGCTGACTACAAAAAAACCATCTCCTTCCCCCAGCCTATTTCTTGGCCGCAGCCGAATCTCCGATATTGAGTGCCTCATGGAGATGATGTCCGGTCGTGGCCTTTGTGAACGAATTGGCAGCGACCAAAAGCGCGCCGGGAATGCCAAAAACCGACCCGGCAATAATGCCTAAGACGGCATGGATGGCAGCCTGTTTGAGGTCTCCATTGATGAGATTGCTGCCTCCCGGTATCACTGCTTCACTGACGAATTGCAAACCCGTTTTCACAGTCTGAACATTTTCTGTTGCGCTCGCCATTTTCTCCTCCTCTATCTGTTTCTTGTGGTTGCTACGAGTGAGGCTCGACTCGTTTTCCTGCGGTTGCTCAATTTACACCGCGCCCCTACCCCTTGTCGTACAGCTCGAATATTACTTTCTTCCGGTTAACTTTATTCCTAATGCCATTTTTCTGCAAGTAAATTTTCCAGCCTTTTGGAAACCGGAATAAGATGTTTGGTCCACATTCCTTTTGATCATGGTTGCAACTGTAGCGGCAACATCAAGGCACAGAGTTTCTTTTGCAGTAACGACTATTGATTATGACCGTCAACATTCGGAATCCAGAACATTTGAGGACCAATTCTAACGAGGCGGAGACCATATGAAGGTAGCCCCTTTTCGTCGCGCCCCAAATAAGTGAAATGCGGTAAATCGCTTTTGACTGTCTGAAACCAACCATGCTGCGCAAGGATGTGACGGACGCGACCATTGCTGAATTGAGCTACGTCAAGGGCAAGCATAGAGATATGTTGAGACGCTCCGGGTGCAGCAACGGAATATAAAATAGATTTGGAGAAGTCTTTGCTGAAAAAGATGCCATCCTTTTCCAGCTCCAACACCTCTGAAACCTGATCGTGAATTGGAAGTTTACGCAAACGAGTTATCTGTTCGCCTGAGAGTCGCCCGCGACTCTTCCAATAGGCGAGCGCGGGTAGAAAACGCGAATTCCATAATCGGAGCGTGTCTCCATAGCTACGTCGCGCAGCCTCCGTGCCGCCACGCGGTGTAATATCCAATCCTTGCGCATTCGCTTCCTGACGCGCCGCCAGTAACGCTTCCATCGCCGCAGGTTGCAGATCAATCCTCGTTCCGCCAATCAGGGCCGAAGTGAATTTCGCATCCATTTGATATTTTGTTACGTCGGCCTCACTCGTGAACATACAGACCGGCGGTGGCCTGACTTTATCGGTTGCAATAAACATCGCACCATAATCTTCAAGCACACGCCGCGCGACCGGATCATCCTTAGAGCAGATGCCATCAGGCTTCACACCGAGCTTTGCGAGCGCGCTGTAAAAAGGTACTGGAACAGAATCGTCGTGTTTCTCAACCTTTGTCTCTGCCCCTTTGTTTTGATTATTTGTTTCTCTTGCGTTTACGTTATCCCGGGCTGTGTTCCTGACTTCGCGCGGGCGCGTTTGTTGTTCTTGATTTCCCGGCTCTTTTTTCGATTGGGTGCAACCTGTAATAAGCCATAAACCGCCTGTCACTAATGTCGTCGCGCCGAATAGTAAGACGGTTGTCATGAAATGCGTTCGGCTGCCGAGCGAACGATTGAGCTGTTGGTCTGTACTCTTGTTTAGCATCATGGTCTTTCAGTCCAGATTAGGAATTCAAAACGTTGGCAGTTCAAGCGACTTTAGGTATGCCTGTACACGGCTAGGCGCACAAGAGCACAGTTCTCAAGATGCTTCCTCAAGTGTTCAGATCAAATAGCTTCTGATGAATCTCTGCAATCGCTTCCGGTGAGACCTTCGGCTGGCGGTCGTATGTGAGCAGGCCGTTGATCTCCTGTTCGATGTCTGTCAACTGCGTGTAGCAGAAGCCCGCGAGGAAGCGTAAAGAGGCGATGCCTTCCATCAAATCTCTGTACTTCGCCAGCAGGTCTTCAGGCTCCTTGATTGAGCCGTAAAACTTGTAGAGCATGTCGAGTTGCTCTTGCGGGACGTTCTTTGGAACGAGAAGAAAGCCGCCGACCTCTGTCAGCATGATGGGTTGGCCGCGATAGCGTGAGCCGAGGACGAAGAGTGGCTTGTTGCCAATCCAGACGTGCGCGGGTAAAGACCCGCCGCTTGTCGTCTCGCGGTAGCGTTCGCGCAAGAGTTCTGCGGTCGGCGTGTAGTCGTGTATGGCGCAGATGTCTGTGATGTCTGTGTGTTCCCATCCGTCGTTGTCTATGACGGGGCGTTTGGGGTCGAGCTGGCGCGTCATTGCCACCATGCGCTCGATGAAAGCGTATTGACCGGGATGCTCGCGGCCCAGACGTGGAAAGCCCATGCTCTCGTTCACGGGAACCCACGCACAGATGCAGGGGTGATTGTAGTCGCGCTGCACTGCGCGCTTCCATTCTGCGGCGAGACGTTCTTCAGCCTGCGAAGACCACTGGCGCGCGTTCGGCATCTCTTCCCAAACAAGCAATCCCAATTTATCACACCAGTAGAGCCAGCGCGGGTCCTCAATCTTCTGGTGCTTACGCGCGCCGTTGTAGCCGAAGCGTTTGGTCCATTCAACATCAGCGCGCAGAGCTTGATCCGACGGCGCGGCCAGATAACTCTCAGGCCAGTAGCCCTGATCCAGTATCATCGCCAGAAAAGTCTGATGCCCGTTGAGCCAGACGAAGCCTTTACGCAATTCAAGATCGCGGATGCCTGCGTAAGATGAGATTTCATCTAACAACTTTTCACCCTCGAAGAGGCGCAAGCGCAGGTCGTAGAGATGCGGTGATGTGGGAGACCAGAGCTTGGCGTATGGAATCGTGAGCGTCAAAAGCGCAGTGGCGGCTGTCGTTTCTTCGACGGTGTGCGCGACCACCTTGCCGTCATCTAGAGCTTCGGCTTCCAATCTCCACAGCGCAGACGGCGCGTGAAGATAGACCATGACCTCTATCAGGTTTTTGTGGGCCGAAGGAGTGATCTGGATTTCGTCAACACGGATGGGCGGGACAGGCTCAAGCCAGACTGTCTGCCAGATGCCTGTCGTGCAGTAGTAATCAATGTCGTGGGGTTTGCCTGTGGTGGATTGTTTGCCGCGCGGCTGTCGCGGATTCTGCCGGTCTTCAACTTTGAGCGTGACTCGATTCGCGCCCTGCTTTAAGTAGGGCGCAATGTCGAAATGAAATGGTACGTGCCCGCCCTGATTGTGTCCGACCTCC
>JBAWGU010000527.1:0-6782 GCA_049593215.1 Pyrinomonadaceae bacterium | reverse complement strand
ATACCCGCCCGCTACCGCAGGCGGTTCTGACTTCTTACTTTTTCGGCACAACCACGCGCACAGAGTCCCAGTTGTTTTCAGACGAGCCGAAACCGTAGAGCATGACGTGAAAAGCGCGCGGCATATTCTTGATGATCTTTGTCAGGCCGACCTGCGCGTCCTGCGGCGGGCTGTCAGGCCCGTTGAGTATGAAGAGAAACTCGTCGCCGCGACGCACAACGGCAAGCACTGGATTCTTGATCTTCGTTCCGAGCTTACGATTATCCAGCCGCTCGCCCTGACCATCCACGACAGACCATGCCTCAAACGTGCCTTCACTCGTGAGAATCCATTCGATGCGGTTGCGTCCTCCGCTATCGAAGAGAATCGTCAGAGCGGCAAAGCCAATCGAAGAAGACTTATCTCCCGATTCAGGAAGCTGAGGCCCGACCTTTGCAACTGCGGCCTCGACGCTGAAGCGTTCACCCTCAAACTCCTGCTTGCTTCTCACACCTGAGCGCGTGCGGTTCATGCTGCGCAGGCGTAGCTGCCCGTCTTTTAGCTCAAGCTTGCCGCCGCCGCCGCCTTCAAACGTGAATCGCTCCCACCTGCTTTCATCCAGAGCGTTGCCACTGAATTCATCGCCCCATTGATCGAAAGCTGCCTGCTGCGTGCTGGCGGATTGAGCTGGCTGCTGTGCCATAGCCGCGAGAGATGCCGTCAGGCTCAGGGTGAGCGTGATAAAAAGTTGCCGCGAAAATTTCAATCTCTTATCTCCTCTCTAAAAGCGCACGTTGGCAAGGCGGCGCACAATCTCCTGCCGCTCCGTCTGTGCCTGCTCTTTCTGCTCTTCACTCAGGCGTTTGAAAGTTGCGAGCGCCGTCTGCGCCTCCTGCGCTCGCTTGAGACGCGTGTAGATGCGGCCCAACTGGTAATGAGCCTCCGCCAGATTCGGCGCAAGCTTAATGACCTGCTCAAACTGCCGGGCGGCATCTTCAAAGCGATTCAGGCGTTGATAGAGTTTGCCGAGAGCAAGTTGCGCGGGCGCAAGTGATTGGTCCAGAGAGATTGCGCGCAGGAGATGCTGTTCGGTACGCGCAAGGTCTGCTGAAGTTTCTTTGAGCAAAGCGTCCGCAGCCAGATAATGTGCGATAGCAAGCCTCTCATCTAAAGCTATCGCGCGCTCGTACAACGTCACGGCTTCTGCGTAATGTCCCTGCTCGGCCTGCATCATTCCAAGATAGGCGAGCGCGGGCGCAAACTTCGTATCAATCTTAAGAGCCTGCTCGAAGCTACGCGCGGCTTCGTTGTTTTTGTGATCGGAAAAATATGCGATGCCGAGTGCGAACCAGAGTTTTTGTGAGCGCGGAAAAGTTTGCAGAGCTTCCTGCAAGCGCATCACTGCGGCTGCCGGAGCCTTTGTGTCCGTCAGCAGCATCCCGTAGCGAAAGCGATAAGATTCGTTCTGCGGGTCGCGCTCGATGGCAAGGCGCATGGCCGGAATCGCATTCTCTATGTGCCCGCTCTGTTCATAGACATCTGCGAGCGCGGCGTAGATGGGCGCGGCTTCAAGCCCGCGCGCGACGGCGGCTTCGAGCGTGCGCCCGGCTGAAGGAATATCTTTGCGAGCCATGTGGGCGCGCGCGAGAAGCAGCAGGGTCTTGACGTTGTTTGGTTCTGCGCTTGAGGCTGCGCTCAATTCCTCAATCGCTTCTGCGACAAGACCAGCGGCAAGCAGGGCCGCGCCAAGCTCTGCGCGCGAAGAAGGATTAAACGCAACGGCGGTCGTCGCGTTGACTTGCTCCGTGTAGCGGCGAAAGTAGCGCGAGGCTGAAGCGTTATCGTTGAGGCGCAGCGCGATGACAATTAAAGAATGCGCTATATCTGCATCCGGCGCGATGCTCCATGCGCGCTCGAAGAGTTCCTGAGCCTGTCGCAAGCTTTCAGGTGTGCCCGTGGCAAAACGTATCTGAGCGAGATTGACGAGCGCGCTCGGTTGATTCTTATCAAGGCGCAGAGAGATTTCAAACTGCGCGGCAGCCTGCGCGCTCTTCCCCATGCGCAGCAGGATTGCGCCGTGATTGTTGCGCGCTTGTGGCGAGAGCGGCGCGGCAATGGCTGCTGCTGAGAAATGGCGTTCCGCTTCTTCAAGTCGGCCCGCGCGGTCTGCGAGCACGCCGAGATAGGTATGCGCGTCGGTGTTGTTGCGATCAATCTCAAGCGCACGCTCGAAAGAGGCTTTGGCCGCAGCCGCGTCATTGCGCTCCAGCGCAGCCACGCCTTCGGCGACGAGCGCGGCGGCTCTCTCCTGTTTGGACGTAGATTGAACGGGGTGCAAAGAGGCGCGCGCTTCAACGGACAAACACGGGAGTTCTATCAGAGCGAGGCTGGCGAAGACTAATAAGAGTGAACAAGCGAAAAGCTTTGAGATTGCCATGATGCTTGGCACGTCCGTCTCTCTGTGGCGGAAAAACAGGCGGCGCGGGAAGAGTTAAAACAGAAACTTCTCCCGCGCCGTATGGTCGCTCACCAGAGCCAATTAGTAGAGGATTCTGACGCGGATTTGAACGACGCGCGGGCCGTAGCCTGCATCAATACCTGAGAAGCTAAAACCCACAGGATCGTTCAGGTCGCTTGCCGGTTGCGTCAGACGATGGCGGTTGAAGATATTGAAAGCTTCTGCGCCAAGTTCGAGCGTCACGGTTTCAGTGAGCCGCGTCTTCTTGAGCAAGCTGATGTTCTCGCTCAGGAAAGGTAGATCGCGCGCCTGATCAAGCACAGCCGGTGCGTTGCCGAAGAACCTGAGCGGATTCGCGTAGTAGCTGATGTAGTCAGGGTTGATTGCGCCGTTAACAATTTCAGGCGGCGCGTTGCGGTTAAAGCTTGGCGGGGTCGAGAAAGCGTTCGGGTTGAAAATCCGCGCGCGCCCGTTCGTCAATGTTTGGTTATTCGTGAGAATGGGCTGCCCTGTCAGGTTCGGCCTGATGTCAGTGCAGAAGCCTGTCGGCCCACTACAAGTGAAAGCGTCTTGGCCCGTTAAACGAATGACCAGAGGCAAGCCTGACTGATAGCGTTGGATGCCGCTCAACTGCCAGCCGCCAAAGAGACGGTCCACCGTTCCGCCCTGATTCAACCAGCGCCTGCCCTTACCGAATGGCAACTCAATCAAGTAGTTGACGACGAAGACGTGCGGGATGCTGTTCGGAGAAACGGAGCGCAGAGACCTGCGATCCTCAGGGTTCTGTATGATACTGCCGATTGGAGAACCGCCAAACAGATCTTCCGAAGCATCCGTGATGAGTTTAGAGAAAGTGTAAGAGAGGCCAAACTGTATGCCGCGCGAGAAGCGACGATCAAGCTTGATGGTCGCAGCGTTGTACCAGCTATGGCCCAGACTTTCGAGTTGGTTGCGGATGTTGCCGTACTGCGGATAAGGCTTCAGCGATTGGCCGACGCTGCCGCCAAAACCCGGAAAGACTGCATTGGGGCTTGCCGGAAGAGTGACGCCGACGCTCTGCGCAAATGCTCTCTCCTGTGCGGTGACAGCCGCGAGCGGCTTATTCAATAACTCGAATCCGAGTCTCAGCGTATTGAGCGGAACAGCGTTGATGCGTTGCAAATCGGAGCGTAAGCGATCCGCTTTGTGCCCCGTGTAGCTGATTTGAATAGCGAAGTTGTAGGGCAGCTCGCGCTGTATGTCTACGCCGTACTGGAAGGTGCGGCCCGTCTTGAAGTTTCTACCGAAGTAGTCAATCTCGCTGCCTATGAATTGGCTGTTCGGGTCAACGCCCGGCGTTTGGCGATAATTACGCAGGAAGAGGTCAGGGTTAGCATCGGCTCCACCGTTAATGTTTGGCGGACGCGGCGAGTTGTAGCCAATCGTCCCTTCTGTCAGCGTGTTGTTGCCGCCAAAGCCGTAGAGTATCGGAGCATAGTAGAGACCTGCGCCGCCGCGAATCACAGTCTTGTCATTCCATGAATAAGCGAAGCCAACGCGCGGGCCGATGTTGGAGCGATCAGGCTTGGCAAGAGTTTTATACTGCGCCTGCAATCCACCCTGACCGCCTGCGCCGACAATCGCGCCGAGCCTGTTACCCGCCGAAGGATTAGCAACTGTCGGATCAAAACCACGAAAACGATTTTGCGACTCGTAGCGCAAGCCGGGCAGATCGTAGCGCACGCCCGCGTTAATGGTTAAGCGCGGCGTGAGCTTAATGTCATCCTGAAAAAAATAGGAATGAGAGAATTGTCGCCAGCCCGGGTCAAGGTTCTGCACGCTGTTGAATGAGAACTCCGTTGCGCCCGTCAACAGGCTCGCAATCGGGAACCCCTGACCGGGAATGTCACAACAGTTGTTGCCCGTCTGGTTGGCCCTAAAGTTAATCTCGCCGCCCGGGTCCAGTAATTGATGAACATTAAATTGGCTGTTGCGTACGTCTGCGCCAAACTTCATCGTCTGTCTGCCACGCACATAAGTGATGAAGTCTGTAAACTGCATCGCATTGTCGCGCAGACGGTCGCTGAAGAAGGTCGAGCCGATGCCTTGATAGGCGCGCACGTTCGGATTGAAAGGATCAGCAGCATTGCCGTAACCGGGGAAATCTATTTTCGGGAAAGCCTTGTTTTGAACAGAGCCTGCGGGGAAGCCGAGCGCCAATTCGTTGAAGCCTTCAGTCGTGTTCTGGTTGGCTACGTCGTAACGATTGTAGCCCGCGTTAAAGTGATTAAGCAGCGTCGGGCCAAACGTGTAATCGTGTTGCAGGCGGAAGAAGTGTGACTTGAAAAATTGATTCCAGACTCCTGCGGCAACGAACGGCGCAGGGAAACGCGGCGCACCTCCGGCAACGCGCGTGTTGTCGCGGAAGGCATAGCTGAAAGAGAGTCGCTGCTTTTCCGTCAACACGAAATCAAGCTTGAAGGTCGGGCTGTTCATCGTGTTCGGAATCTGCGTTTGAGAGAGATAGTTGCGGAACACGCCCGGACGAGTCGGCGCAGGGAAGAACTGCGCGATGTTGAAGCCTACGGGATCAATGATTGTTTGATGCGTGACGGGGCTGATGTAGCCGCGCAGATCATTGTTCGGAATCTGATTGCGCTGATCAACAGGCATCGTCGGGTCGTAAATGAATATCGGGCCGCCGTTAAGGCGCAGCACATCGGGGTCTGTCAACAACTCGCCAAAATCGCCCTGCCGCATCCTCAAGGTCGGGACGGAAACAAAAACATTCTCGCCCTGAGAAAAGCGATAGCCTTCAAAGTTGAAGAAGAAGAAGGCGCGGTTTTTGCCGCTGTAATAATTCTTGCCGCCTTCACCAAAACGCGGGAGGTAAATTGGTCCACCAATGTTGCCGCCGAAATCATGCTGGTGATCGCGGTTGATGCGCAGGCCCTGTGCATTGTTCAAAAAGCTGTTGGCATTGAGCGCATCGTTGTGAAAAAGATCATAGACCTCGCCGTGCAGATCGTTGCCGCCGGACTTGAGCGTGAAGTTGACGATGCCGCCGGATGAGTTACCAAACTCTGCGGAGTAGTTGCTCGTAGAGAGCGTAAACTCCTGATAAGCGTTCGGCCCCGGAGCAACTTCCGTGAAGAAAGTTCCCTTCTGAGTGCGCCGTGTAGCCGCGCCGTCAATCAAGATTTCCGTGCCGAGACTCTGGCCGCCGCTCACACGAAAGTTGGAGGCGTTGTTCGCATTGTTGCTGTCAGTACCACTACTTCCGGCGGTCACTGTGCTGTCAAGAAAGATGAAAGCGAGTGGTGAGCGTCCGGCGGATTCAGCAGAGACGAGCAGAGGCAGCTCTTTGACCTGCCGCTCCGTGACGTTACTCTGTCGCACGGACGTGTCTGCCTGAAGGACAGGAGTGTTGTCGGCTGAGACAGTGACGACGTTGCTGATCTCGCCGATTTCGAGTGTGAAATCCGCGCGCCGCGTCACCTGTACGGCGATAATAATATTTTCGACGGTCGCCGTCTTGAAGCCCTGCGCTTCAACTGAAACTTTGTATGGATTCGCTTTTAATTCCGGGAGCGTGTAAGTGCCTTCGCCGGAAGTCGTCGTCTCGCGCGTCTCATTTGTATTGAGATCTGTCGCGGTGACTTTGGCATCGGCAACGGCAGCGCCGTTCGGGTCCGTCACCGTTCCGGTAATCGCTCCCCTGTCGCTCTGTCCGAAGGCAGGAGCGGCGAAAATAAGTGTTAACAGCGCAAGCGGAAGAAGCTTGAAAGACCTCATGTTACCTCCTTGAAATCCGGTCATCGCCGGGAAAGGGTCTGCTCAGGAACTGCTGGAGCAATAACTTTCGAGTATTTAATTGCGAAAATAAGAGCCGAGCTTTTGCGCTGCTGATACAAAAACGCTTTCGCATCAAAAGATGCTGAGAGATGCGCTGACAAATTAGTGGCGCATCTCTATCTTGATGATTCCGGGCGATTGCAAATAATTTAAGGGGACTTGCGCTCGGCTTGACCGTCAAAATGACCAGTTTTGACGGACACCTCTTGCAAATAAGAGGTCTCACTTAAGCGTTTACGTAATCGGTTAACCAAGCGTAACAGGCTTATAACAAGGCGTGAGAGGCTTGTCAACACTTTTCTTTCCAAGCCCTTCGCCCCGTCCCAATTACATGAAGCTTAAAAGCAATCGCAAGCCATCTCTTTTGCTGATAATGGATCAATTTGAAGACGAGTAGGAGCAAAGTTGAGGCTCACCGCAGAGGCACAGAGTTCGCGCAGAGATAGCGCAGAGAAAAGCGTTCAACGCCTCTGCGTAAACTCTGCGCGTGTCTCTGCGCCTCTGCGGTGAA
>JBAWGU010000526.1:0-10432 GCA_049593215.1 Pyrinomonadaceae bacterium | reverse complement strand
CGTTCCTACTGGGGCTACGAGACATTCCTGAAGAGACATGAGAGCCGCGCCTGTTCTTTAATCGGCGCGTCGGGTTGTCTCTACGCCGTGCGCCGCAACGCTTATGTGCCGCTCTACCCGGAAGCGTGCAGCGATTTTTTGATTGCGACCGTGATGGTCGAGCAGGGTCTTCGGGCCATCTACGAGCCTGATGCCGTCTGCACGGAAGAGACAAACCGCCGCGCGGATAGAGAGCTGCGTATGAGAGTGAGAGTCATCACGCAGACCTACACCGACCTCTGGCGACATCGCGCGATGTTGAATCCTTTGCGGAGCGGTTTTTATGCCGTGCAGCTTCTCTCGCACAAAGTCTTGCGCTATCTAGTGCCGTTTTTTCTCCTCACGCTCTTCATCGCCTCTGCTGCTCTCGCAGTCCATTCGCTCGCCTATCGCCTTTTGCTCGCCGCGCAACTCTTTTTCTACGCGCTGGCTGCCACGGGCTGGTTGCTCGAACGCGCAGAAACGAGCGTTCGCCTGTTCGCGCTGCCGCACTACTTCATGCTGACCAATCTTGCTTCGCTCATCGCCTGTTATCAATTCCTGCGCGGCGAACGCTACGCGCGCTGGGAGCCGATTCGTGAGCATCAATCCGAGAAGCAGGCGGCGCACAACGCGACTGCCGTCGGCACGGTCGCGCCCGACATGAGAGAAAGCTGAAGTTGATTCAAGAGACACACAAAGAGAGTTCATCTTTGACCGCGCGCGCGGCATGGATGATGTTTGCGAAGACGCTGGCCTTTGCCTTCAGCTTCGCCTTGCCCGTGCTGCTCGTGCGCCGTCTGGACCAGAAAGAGTTTGGACTCTACAAGCAGGTCTTTCTTTTCGTCGGCACGGCCTTTTCGCTTCTGCCGCTCGGCGTCGGGATGAGCGCGTTCTATTTTCTGCCGCGCGAGCCTGAGCGCAGGCATCAGGTCGTCTTTAACATTCTGCTCTTTCACCTGCTTATCTCAATCGTCGCGTGCCTCACGCTCCTTGCGCGCCCGACCCTTCTGGCCTCGCTCTTCAACGGCGCGGAGATGGCTGCTTATGCGCCGCTCGTCGGTCTGGTCGTGTTCACATGGGTTGCGTCTTCATCCCTTGAGATGATTGCCGTCGCCAATAACGAGATGAAGCTGGCGACGCTGTTTGTCATCACCTCGCAGTTCACGAAATCGTTCTTTCTTCTCGCCGCCGCCATCTTCTTCGGGACTGTTGAATCGCTACTCTACGCCGCGCTCATTCAGGGCGTGCTGCAAACGGCTCTGCTGCTCTTCTATCTCAATGCGCGCTTTAAGGGATTCTGGCGCGGCTTTCAGTGGGAGATGCTGAAGGTGCAACTCGCTTACGCGCTGCCGCTCGGCTTTGCTTCCATGCTCTATCGCGCGCAGACGGAACTCGACAACTATTTCGTCTCGCACAAATTCGGCGCGGGCGTTTACGCCATCTACGCCGTCGGCTGTTTCGAGCTTCCACTGCTCGGAGTCTTAAGCGACGCGGTTTCATCCGTCACGATTCCGCGCATAAGTTATTTGCAGAAGCACGGCGAGCGGCGCGAGATTGCAGAGTTGATTGCGCGCATGATGCGAAAACTCTCCGCGCTGCTGCTGCCGCTCTACTTCTTCCTGCTCATCGCAGGGCGCGAATTTCTGACGACGCTTTTCACGGCGCAGTATCTTCCAAGCTGGCCCATCTTCGTCATCAACCTGACGCTCATCCCGCTCACCCTCATCACCAGCGCCTACGATCCGGTGATACGCGCCTTTGCAGAGCATCGCTACTTTCTGCTCAAGCTGCGTGGCGTGCTGCTCGTCGTCTTTGTCACAGGGCTGTGGCTTGTGCTGGGCCGTTACGGTTTAATCGGCGCAATCACCGTGATGGTTACAGTGAACGTGATAGATCGCCTTGTCATCGCGCGCAAGGTCAAAAATATTTTGGGAGTGACGCGGCGCGATCTCTTTCTGCTGAAAGATGTCGGCAAGATTGCGCTCGCTTCAATCACGGGCGCGGCAGTCGCCTTTATTGCGCGTTCGTTTGTCATCGGCATGAAGCCGCTCTTGATGCTCATTGTTTGCGGCATCGCTTTTTCAATCGCGTACCTGCTCGCCGTTCTTCTGCTCGGCATCGTCTCGCAGGAAGAGCGCGGCGCAATCACGCGTCAACTCGCACGCGTTGGGCGGCTCACATCTTTGAGACGCGCCGCCGACCCGCTCGCGTGAAAGGCAAGGATGAAGGATGAAGGCGGAAGGATGAAAGAATATAAGGAGACAAGGTTTTGATGTTGATGATGAGTCGAAAACGCAGGGCGGAGTTGATACGCAGGGCTTTCGACATACTGCTTGAATATCCTGAGGGGCTTCCTCCAAAAAATGTGCTTGAGCGCATCGGCGAAACTTTTCCGTTGACCGAGAGCGAGCTGAGCGCGCACCCGTCGAGGCCGCTGCGCAGCTTTGAAGAGGTTGTCTGGATTGGAACGATTGCGCCCGCTAAGGCAGGTTGGCTTCGCAACGACGACGAGCGTTGGCGGCTGACGGAAGAAGGCGAGCGCGCCTGTCAACAATTCCGTGACCCTGAAGAGTTCGTCGCGGAAGCGAGCAAGCATTCGCGCAAGGGCTGGGCCTCCGTCAAGTTTCCTGCCTTCTATTCTCTCGCCACGAAAACTTTCGACAAGCTGAGAATCGAATACAGACTCATTCGTCGCATCGGCCCGAAACAACTCTTCGGCATGAGCGTCGGCGCGACCGCTCCCTGGCAGCAAGTCCTGCCGCTTCAAAAGCCGCAACGCTTCACTATCAAAGACGCGAATTTCAAAGACGCGCAGGAGATCGTCTCTCATCTTGATTCCGTCGGCGCGAAATATTCGCAGGGCGGGCACACCATCTATCTTCCGCCGCGCGCGGTAGAGCAAAGCGCGTTTCGAGATGTTTTGGAAAATTATCCGGCGGGCGTTGGACTGAAAATCATCAAGGCGCAGGGCGGCGTCTCCGAGAGCGACTACATACGCGAGGGTTACGGCAACGGGCGCGGGCAGAGCGTCTTTCAGAAAAAGATTACGCACGACCGCAGCCACCTCAGCCTCGTCGCCAACCTGCTTTTCACGAAAGGCGTCGGTCCGAAGCTCTACGATCTGGTAGAGCTTCAATGCGGCGAATATGTCTGGACCGCTTACGTCATGGAGCATGTCGAAGGCAACGCGCCGGGCGTAGATGAATGCGTTGCGGGCGTCAGCCGGATTCGTGAACTCGAAGAGCAGGGGTTGATTAAGAACAACATTCCCGACGGCTGGGAAGATGAAGATTTCACCTGCCCTGCGTGCAACGGTAACGCGCTGCTGGACGGAGCGGGAAAATTTCATTACATAGACTTTCAGAATTTTATACTCACGGGCTACGAAGCTTTTCTGCGCGAGACGGCCATCGAAGCGACGGAGAAATCGCACTTCGGCGACACCTTCATGCTGCGCGGGGGAGGCCGTTACCTCTATCAAAAAGTTCCGGGCGTGGCTCTGCCCGCAAAGCGCAACGTCGAAGAGCGCATGATTGTTTTGAAAGAGTTGATGGAGCAGGCCGGAGTCACAGTTGCGGGTCGCTTGGTGCTCGATGTCGGATGCAACATCGGGATGATGATGGGCCAATATTTGAAGCTCGGCGCGAAGTGGTGTCACGGCTGGGACCGCGCCTACGTCACGCCGCACACGGAGAGGATGCTTCACGCGCTCGGCTGTACGAGAGTATCCACGACGGGCGGCGACATTAGTTCTGAGCAACCGCTCGACACAGACGTGCCGGAATTTTTGCGCGACTCTTTGAACGGATGCGCCGTCTCTTACCTCGCCGTGCGCGGTCATCTAGGCTGGCTCGAAGCTCTGGGTCGCGTGCCGTGGTCGTTTCTGATTTACGAAGGACACGAGGCTGAGACGCGCGAGGATTTTGAAAATTACATGGAGCAGCTCAGGCAGTTGGTTAAATTCCGTGTAGCTGGCGTGAGCGTGTATGAGGACGGCGATAGCGACGAGCGCACTGTGGCGATTCTGATGAGAGAAGAGAACTAATGAGCGTTGCGGCGACGACAACGGAATATGCAGAGTATGTGCGTGGAGCATGGTCGCGCTTTATGGCGAACCCTGCGCGTGCGCGTGCTTCGCTCGACGTTGTAGCCGATAAGCAGGTCGCGCGCGTGCTCGATGTCGGCTGCGGCGCAGGGCAGGAGCTTTTTCCTTTCGTCAAAGAACGCGGCGCGCTCGGAGTCGGCATTGATGTTTTGCCGGAAGCGGGAAAGGTCGGACGCGCGCTCTTTGCAGAGCATCACGAAGAGAAGCGATTTGTGTTTCTTCGCGCGGCTGCGGAAGCTTTGCCGTTTCAATCGGAGAGTTTCGATGTTGTCATCTGTCGCCTCGCTCTGCCGTACACGGATAATCGTCGCACGCTCGCGGAGTTTGCGCGCGTCTTAAGAAGTGGCGGCGTGCTGTTCCTGAAAACGCATCACGCAAACTTTTACCTGCACAAGTTTAAGCAGGGCATAGGAGAGCGCGATGCGCGTTCGATGGTTCATGCGGCGCGCGTGCTGGCGGCGGGCGCAATCTATCACCTGTCCGGGCGTCAGCCGCGCCTGCGTATTCCGAGCACAGAGACTTTTCAGAGCGCGTGGCTGCTGCGTCGTGAGCTTGCGCGTTGCGGCCTGCGCATCAGGCGCGAGATGCCGGATTCTGACAGCGCGACGCCTTCCTTCCTGATCGTCAAAAACGGACAACTGATTTAGACGCCGAAGAAGTTTTCATGAACACGGACAATCATAGTTATCTGACGAAACTAGCATGGTCGCTGCCCTGGCTTGCGCGTTACCCTGTGTGGCGCGCGAAAGAGTTTGTGCGTCGCTTGACGCAGGAGAGCGGCACGCAACATTTAATCGTGCTCGTCGCAAACCACTTCGAGCCGTTCTGGAGCGAAAGCGGAGAGAAGCTTGACCTGCCGATGCAGCAGCGACGTTTAGAAGATTGGTGCGCGATGGCTGAAGAGACAGGCAGGGCCGTGCGCGATGCTGATGGAAAGCCTTTCTGTCACACGATGTTTTATCCGGGCGAAGAGTATCACGCGCCTTTGCTTGACCGGATGGCCCAGTTGCAGCGCGACGGCTTTGGCGAAGTCGAGATTCATCTTCATCATGGATGCGAAAGGGCTGACACGGCGGCGAATCTTCGCCGCGCGCTCGTAGAATTTCGTGATGCGCTTGCGGAGGAGCATAAATGTCTTTCGCGCATGAACGGCGCAGGTGTCCCGATGTACGGGTTCGTGCATGGCAACCTCGCGCTCGGCAATTCCGCAGGAGGCCGTTGGTGCGGCGTTGATGAAGAGATGCAGATACTCGCAGAGACGGGTTGTTATGCAGACTTCACGCTGCCGTCCGCGCCTGACCAATCGCAGATGCCGCGCCTCAACACAATCTATCAATGCGGCCATCCGCTTGATGAAGCGAGGCCGCATCGCAGTGGTCCATCTATCCGCGTCGGCTCAACTGATGTGCAACTGCCTCTCATCTTCACAGGCCCGCTCGTCTTCGATTGGCGCAGGCGCGTGCGCGGGCTGCCTGTGCCGAAACTAGATTGCGGCGCGCTCGCGTCAAATTACGAAGTTGACCTCGAACGTTTTCATAAATGGCGTGGCGCAAACATACACGTTAAGGGGCGGCCCCGTTGGGTCTTCATCAAACTCTACAGTCACGGCTTCTACACGGAGGACCAGTCAATCATGATTGGCGAGGGCGCGCGACGTTTCTGGGGAAAAGTTTTAGAGCTATCGGAGCAGACGGGAGATTTCCGTCTTCATTTCGTCACCGCGCGCGAAGCTTTCAATATCGTCATGGCTGCCGCTGAAGGACGAGAGGGCGAACCCGGCGCATATCTTGATTATCGTTTGCAGACAATCATGCGCGCTGAATCAGAGAAGACGGAGCGCGCGAAGCTTGATGAAGAAGATGCTATCGAGCCGTTTGCGCGGGCTTTGAATTAATCATGTGTGGAATCGCGGGCATCGTCGGGGCAAAAGAGAGAGGCGCAACGCTTGAGCGCGTGCGGCGTATGACTTCCGCTCTGGCGCACAGAGGGCCGGACGGCGTTGGCGTTGAAGCTTGGAACGATGCCGTGCTGGGCCATCGTCGTCTTGCTATCTTCGATTTGAGCGAAGCGGGACGACAGCCGATGCTTGCGCCTGACGGGAGCGTGGGCGTTGTTTTCAACGGCGCGATTTATAATTTCCGCGAGTTGCGCGGGAAACTCGAAGAGAGCGGCTACGAATTCAAGAGCATTACGGACACGGAAGTTCTCATACACGGTTACAGGGAATGGGGCATTGACGCTCTGGTTGAAAAGCTGAGAGGCATGTTCGCGTTCGGATTGTGGGACCAGCGCGAGCGAAAACTTTTTCTCGTGCGTGATCGTCTGGGCGTGAAGCCGCTTCTGTTCTCCGTGCGCGATGAAGAGATTGCGTTCGCTTCGACGGCGCGTGCGTTGCGCGCGGGCGGCTATTCAGGAGAGATAGATGAACAGGCTGTCGCGGAGTATCTTGAATTCGGATTCGTGACGGACGAGCGTTCGATCTATCTGGGCGCGCAGAAAGTTCCGGCGGCGACGATCATCGAATGGTCCAGAGGGAATCTGAAGAGTCGAACTTACTGGACTCCGCCCGTTTGCACATCTACGGCATCGCAAAAAGTTGGAAAGATTTTTGATGAAGCTGTTGAAGAGACCGAGCGTCTCTTCCTGCGCGCGGTGGAGATGCGTCTTTTCGCGGACGTGCCTGTGGGCGCGCTCCTGAGCGGCGGCGTTGATTCGAGTCTGGTCTGCTGGGCCATCGCCAAACTCGGCGGCGATGTCACGGCCTACACCATCGGCACGCCGAACGACGCTTGGGACGAAACCGAAGACGCGCGTGCGACTGCTAATGCTTTGGGCATACGCCATCGCGTGCTCGAACTCTCTGCCGAAGATGCGCCTGATGTGTCTGAGTTGGTCAACGCTTACGCAGAACCTTTCGCGTGCGCATCTGCGCTCGGAATGCTGCGAGTGTCGCGCGCTGTCGCACCGGAAGCGACTGTGTTGTTGACAGGCGACGGCGGCGATGATGTCTTCTTAGGCTATCCTGAGCATCGTCATTTGTGGATGGCGGAGCGGCTGGCGCGCAAAGTGCCGCGCGTGGCGTCTGGTGTCTGGTTGTCGCAGCGAGAAAAGTTTCCACGCAACGGTTCATTGAGACGGGCCGCTTCGTTTCTTGATTACACGGCGGGCGGGCTGGCTGCCGTAGCTTCTGCGCATGACGGCTTGCCGATGTATGAGAAGCACGGGATGCTCGGCGAGCGTCTCAAGGATGTTTCCATAGGGCAGCGTGCGATGCGCTGGTCTGCTGAGAGCGGGCGCAGGGTTTTGGAAGAGTTTCTCGAATATGATCGCCAAATGAGATTTGTCGGAGAGTATTTGACGAAGATTGACGGGGCGACGATGTGGCACGCGCTCGAAGCGCGCTCTCCGTTTCTGGACCAGGAGCTTTGGGAATTTGCCGCGTCGCTTCCGTTTAATGTGCGTTTGCGTCGCGGGCGTTTGAAGGCTGTGCTGCGCGAGCTTGCGCGGCGAAAGGTGGGAGAGCGCGTGGCTCACGGGCGCAAACGCGGCTTCGGCGTTCCCGTGCAGCGTTGGATTGCAGGGCGTTGGCGCGGAGCGGTTGAAGAAGCTCTGCGCGATTCTCTGTTGGAGAAAGAAGGCTGGATACGCTCCGCTCCTGTGCTGGCTCAACTGGAAAAGGCCGCGCGCGAAGGGTGGTCGCCCAAACAACTCTGGTACATCTTCGTACTCGAATCTTGGATGAGAAACGAGAAGGAAGAAATTAACAGGGATGGACAGGATAGACAGGATAAAGGAAAGAATTTACTCATTGGCTCATTGGTTCATTGACTCAATAAGTAAATGAACCAATCTCTTAATCCTGTCTATCCTGTCCATCCTGTTTGAATTTGCTTTATGACTTCAAAACGCAACGCATTGATTTTGCTTGACAGCTTCGAGCGCGGGGGCGCGGAGACGCAGGCCGTGCATCTTGTGCGCTTGTTGCTGGAAGGCGCGCGATACAATGTGCATGTGGCGTGTCTCAATCGTCGCGGTGTGTTGCTGGATGAAATCTTGCGCATGGGTTTCAAAGAGATTCCTGAATTTCCTCTGAAGAGTTTTTATGATGCGAACATGGCGCGACAGCTTCGCGCGTTTGCGCGCTACCTGCGCGAGCGCGAGATTGATGTCGTTCATGCGCAGGATTTTTATACGAACGTCTTTGGCATGATAGGAGCAGCGATGGCTCGCGTCCCTGCGCGCATCGCCTCGCGTTTTGAAACTCTGGGTTGTCGCAGCGCGTCGCAGAACGCCGTCGAGCGTTTCTCTTTTCGTCTCGCGCACGCAATCAACGCGAACGCGGAAGCTGTCAAAGATTTTTTGGTCAAAAGCGGCGTGCCTGCGAAGAAGATTGCGGTCATCTACTATGGTTTCGATACGGCGCGTCTCTCTCTGCCGCAGGATTTCAAGCGAGACGATGCGCTCGACGCTTTGGGCCTGCCGCGCGGAAAGCGTTTCGTCACGATTGTCGCCAACATGCGCTTTGACGTGAAGGATCATCCGATGTTTCTGCGCGCGGCGCGTCGTGTGCGGACGGAAGTTGAAGACGCTGCCTTCGTGTTGGCAGGCGAGGGCGAGTTGACTGACTCGCATCGCGCGCTCGCGGCGGAGCTTGGTCTTGAAAATGAAACTTTCTTCACCGGACGCTGCGAGCGTGTAGCGGAACTCTTAGCTGTCTCGGATGTGTGCGTGCTCAGCTCAAAGGCAGAAGGTTTCTCAAATTCGATTCTTGAGTACATGGCTGCGGCGCGGCCCGTCGTCGTCACGGATGTTGGCGGCGCGCGTGAGGCTGTGGTCGAAGGCGAGACAGGTTATCTGGTCAGTTCCGGCGATGCGTCCGCGATGGCCGAACGCATCATCTCTCTGCTGCGGGATACGGAAAGAGCGAGAGCGATGGGACGACGCGGGCGAGAGAGAGTCGAGCGGACATTCTCGGATGCAAGGCAGCTTGAAGAGACGCAGGAGTTGTATGAAAGATTGCTCGCGCAATCTACAGTTGAAGGCGCGAGGGTCGAGAGTGTGCAGCACGAAGATGCGAAGGCATAGAGAATAAACCGGGCCAGCGAGTTTGCTGAAAACGATGCAGAGAGAAGCGACAAAAAGAGCAGGCGATGAGAGACCATGCGCAAAGCCTTTGCGCGTGCTGATTGTTGCGCCGTCGCTTGAGATGGTCGGAGGGCAATCAATACAGGCGGCGCGGCTCCTCACGGCTTTGCGCGAAGAGCCTTCGCTTGAAGTCTCCTTTCTGCCGGTCAATCCGCGCTTGCCCGGCGCATTGAATCATCTGCGAAAAATAAAATACCTGCGCACGCTCCTCACCTCTGTTGCCTACTGCGCTTCGCTCGTCGCGCGCGTTCGCAAGTTTGACGTGATTCATATTTTTTCTGCTTCTTACTTCTCTTTCCTGCTCGCGCCGACGCCAGCGATTCTTGTGTGTAAGCTCTATGGCAAACGCTGCGTGCTCAATTACAGGAGCGGCGAAGCTGCGGACCACCTCTCGCGTTGGAAGAGAACTGCGCGGCCTGTGATTCGGATGGCGGATGAGATCGTCGCGCCTTCAGGTTATCTCGTGGATGTCTTCGCGCGCTTCGGCTTTCATGCGCGCTCCATCTTCAACTTCGTTGACACGGAGCGTTTCCGTTTCCGCGAGCGAAAACCTTTGCGCCCCGTTTTTCTCTCGAACAGAAATTTCGAGCCGCTCTATAACGTCGCCTGCACGTTGCGCGCCTTCGCGCTCATCCAGCAGCGTTTCCCCGAAGCGAAGCTGACGCTGGCAGGCGAGGGAAGCCAGCGCAACGAACTCGAAAAGCTTGCGCGAGAGCTTCATCTAAACAACGTCACATTTTCGGGACGCATCGCGCCCGAGCGTATGCACGCACTCTACGAGGCGGCGGACATTTACCTCAACAGCCCCGACATAGACAACATGCCCGGCTCTCTCATCGAAGCGTTCGCGTCGGGCCTGCCTGTCGTGACGACGAACGCTGGCGGCATCCCCTACATCTTGAGCGACGGGCAAACGGGCTTGATGGTCGAGCGCGGAGACTATCAAGCGATGGCAGAGCGCGCTCTGCGTCTGCTCGAAGATGAAAAGCTTGCTTCTGAAATTTCTTCTCGCGCGCGGGAAGAGTGTCGCAAGTATGAATGGACCAACGTGCGGCGCGAGTGGCTGAAGCTTTATGAAGAGGTCGCGCGCAAAAATGTTTTGAAGAGCAGCGAACGCGTGAATGCGACCAAAGTAACTCCCGTTTAGAGGCGGTCTCGGAC
>JBAWGU010000525.1:0-11509 GCA_049593215.1 Pyrinomonadaceae bacterium | reverse complement strand
TCTCTTTCGTGCGCTCTGTGACGGAGACGAGCATGATGTTCATCACGCCGATGCCGCCGACGAGCAATCCCAGGCTCGAAATCGCAATCGCAATGAGGCCGACCATCGCAGTGATGCTGTCAAACTGTTCGATAAACTTGTCTGCGGTCTTGATGTCAAAATTATCAGGCTCGTTAAACTTCACATTGCGACGGCGGCGCAGGATGTCTTCTGATTGTTGCAGAGCCTGTTGGACCATGCCTGAACGCCCGCGTATCACCATCAGCATGTAGCCTCTGGCGGGCGCAACCTTCTGCGCCGTGCGGAAGGGAAGAAAGACAGCGTTGTCCTCTTCGTTCTCGCCGAAGAATCCTGCTTTCCTTTTTTCCAGCACACCAACAATCTCGAAAGGCATTCCGCCCATCTTGACCTCTGTGCCGACGATATTGTTCTGCCCCGGAAAGAGAGCGTCTGCGGCGTTGACGCCAATCACCAGCACGTTGCGTCGCTGCTGGTCGTCCGCTTCCGTGATGAAGCGGCCTTCGCGGATGATGATGTTAACGATGTCTGCGTAGTTGGCGGAAACGCCCTGCGTGTTGCCCCAGCGATAGTTGTGGCCACTGTAAGTAATGTTGTCATCGAACGGCCCGCCGCCGTAGCCGACATTGGGAGCGACGATGGCTACGTCTTCAACTGCGCTCGCCTGCGCCTTGATGGTCTCTGCATCTTCAGGCGTGAGCGGTTTGCGCGAACGCTCCGAGCGATCTTCGCTCGTGCGCGGGCCTGTCGAGAGGTGAAAAGCGTAGATGTTGTTCGTGCCGTACTCTTCAATGATGGCGATGATGTTCTGGCGCAGGCCCGTCAGAATCGAAGCAATGACAATCGCCGTCATGACGCCGATAACGATGCCGAGCACAGTCAGAAAACTTCTGAACTTGTGCGCGCGCACACTGTCAAACGCCATCAAGAGCGTCTCTTTAGGAATAAATCTAGGAAGTCTTAAACGCATCTTCTATGTTGCCTGCGTTAGCGCAACGATTGGATCAAGTCGCGCAGCTTTGAAGGCCGGATAGATTCCGGCGATGATGCCGATGACGCTCGACACGATGATCGCCAACAGGACATACGTGATGGTGATCGTCATCGTGATTCCGGCCAGCGTCGTGATAAGCAAACAGACTCCATAAGAAAGCCCCAGACCAAGCACGCCGCCGAGAGCGCAAAGCATCGCGGACTCGATCAGGAACTGCATCAGAATCTGCTTCCTCGTCGCGCCGACAGCCTTGCGTAAACCGACCTCGAAAGTTCTCTCCGTCACACTGACGAGCATGATGTTCATGACGACGATGCCGCCGACGATGAGCGTAATCAAAGTAATCGGCACGACAACCATGGCGATGCTGTTGGTGAACTGATCTATCTGGTTGCTCAACTCCTCTACGTTGACGAGGCCGAAGTCGTCCTCTTCATCTCCCTTGAGCTTATGCTTGTTGCGCATGGCAAGCCGCGCATCTTCAATCGTCGGTTGGAAATTTTCGCGCGCACGGGCCTTGCCGTGAATCTGCAAACCGTTTCCGCGACCGAAGATTTGCATCGCGGTGGTCACGGGGATGTAGAGATGACGATCAAAGGAGTCGCCAAAGAACGCTCCGCGCTTCTCTTCGACGCCGACGACGCGCATGGGAAGCCCGCGAATCTTCAAGGTCTTGCCGATGGCGTCTGTGTTCGGGAAAAATTTGTCTTTGATGTCGCCGCCGAGCACGCAGACCAGCGCGGAGCGTTGAACTTCGTCCGCAGAGATGAAGCGTCCTTCGGCAATCGTCTTGTCTTCGATGTCCGCCATGTTTGCGGTCGAGCCGAAGACGAGCGCGCCGGGAAATTCTATGCCTTCCTGCTTGAGGTCCACCTGATTCTGCACCTGCGCGCCGACCTCCGCGCAAGCCGTGCAATGTTGCTGGACCCACTCGTAATCGTCCCACTGCAAACGCTTGTTGCGACGGTTGCGCCGCTCAAACTCTTCATCGGACATGCGCCCGGAAGATGCCATCCGCGCCATCATAAAATGGTTGACGCCTAAGACCTTCGAGACTTTATCCACGACGTAAGTGTTCAGCCCGCTAATCGAAGCGCCGACGACGACGACGGACGCGACGCCGATAATGATACCGATCAGCGTTAAAAATGCGCGGAGCTTGTGCGCAAAGATTGACTGCAAGGCAATCCTCGCCGCGTCCGCATAGAATGAATAAAGAGTTCGCATGAAATTATTAAATCTAAAGAAGCGTCAGACCTGAATCTCTTACGAGAATCTGTCGCAAGAACTTTCGCTAAACCTTAGACGACGAAAACGCCTCGAATGTTCCATGTAAGAGGCGGGCAGTTAATTTTCAAAGGCTCACTTTGTTACTACGGAGCGGTCACCTTGCAGGTTGCAAACTGAGCTGAGCGTTCCATCTCCACGTCAGGGAAAGAGCCGCGCCCGAAGAAGACGTGCCACGCGAGAGAATCTAATGGCGGAAGCCGCATCAGAGCGCAACCCGCTTCCAGCAGGAAAGGTTTTTGGGCCGCAGCAATCAAACGCCGCATCCAGAGCCTTGAAGTGAAACGCGCGCGAAAGAGTTCGCCTGAATACGCTTTCAGAGCCTCCTTGTCTTCCGTCGCAAGATAATCACTGATAACGCGCGCCGCCATCGTCGAAAGCCTCATGCAAGGGTCTAGGCCGCCAGCCGTCAGGGGCGAAACTGCTCCGGCAGCGTCTCCTATCAAAAGTCCGCGCTCGTTCTGAAGTCTTCTGAGCACGCCGCCGACAGGAATGCGCCCGCCGCGCCGCTCCACGCGCTCCGCTTTGCTCAGGTCAACGATGTCCGGCGTCACGCTCGCGCGAAAACTCTCCAACGCCTTCAAAGGGTCAAAGCGCGCAGCGTATCCTCCGACGCCGACGTGCGTTTCCTCGCCATCGTTAATCACCCAGGCGAGATAGCCCGGCGCACGCTTCGGATCAAGAAAGCAGTGGAAGCACGGCGGCCCTTCGAGCGGGACGTGACGGAAGACTTCTTCGACGCCGACAATCCATTCGCGGTTCTCGTCAAGCTCAAGGTCGCGCGCCACACGCGATTGCGCGCCGTCCGCGCCGACTAAGAATCTAGTCTCGACCCAACGCACATAACCCCTCGCTTCAAGACGCACGACGAGCTTCCGGCGGCACATCACGTGATCAACGTATCGCGTAGAGGGCATCCACGCGACTCCCGCGCTTTGAGCATCATGTAGGTAACGCTGATAGAGCTTTGCCATCCGCCCGACGCGAAACTCCGCGTGCTGGCTCTCAAGTTTCAAAGAGCGACGAGCGGGCGAGTAGAGCGTGACGTGCCGCACAGCAGGCCCCAGGCAATCTTCCGGCAAGTCGAAATCTTCCAGCGTCCGCCGCACGAAAATTCCGGTCGTATGAACGGAATCCGCAAGCGTTGCCTTGCGGTCAACGAGCAGCACGCGCGCTCCCGTTCGACCCAGAAGCCGCGCGCATTGCAGCCCGGCCAGACCACTGCCTATCACTATAACGTCGTAGCTCTGCATATTATTAACAGGTCCAAAATGGAGATTTACTGCGTTGGAGGCGGAGGAACTTCGTCAATTATGTCTCTTCGCTCCGGCTCATTTTGTTGACAGGACAGAGCGCGCAGCGTTTCCGCGTTGGCCTGCACACTTTCGCGCGCTCTTGAGCGTGAGAGGTTCCACGTGCGCCAATCGGGGCGAGCGGGCGTGGACCAATTCTGTAAAAGACGCGATGCGACGGCGCAGCGATCTTGTTCGCTTAAAGCGTTCATCGTTTGCAGGAGCGCGGGCGCGGCGTCTGCGCTCAGCGAGAGGGCGTAGCCAGCGTCAAAGCTGCGGCTGGCCTGAGAGTGCGCCATGTTTGTGCGGACGATGAGCGCGTCAGGGTTGATGAAGTGAAGCGCGCCCGTGATGAGGAATGCTGCGACGAGCGCGCCGCAGGCGAAGCGTTCACGTGCTCCCCGCAGGACCGTCGCACAGAACCAGAGAAAGACCAGCAGCAGCCAGATCATGAAAGCAGTCGTATAGAGCCTCAGTTCCGTCAGGCCGTATTCGTTCTGATAAAGTCTCATACGCCCCAGAGCGGAGGCCATGATGACGAAGAGCAACAAGACTTGCGTTCCCGCCAGCACACGAAAGATGCGCTCGTGCAGGGGCTTCTCTTTGCGCAGCAGCCAATGCGCGACGAGCAGAATTGGCAGGACCAGCGCAGCCGCCCACGTCAGCTCAAAGAAACCGCGCCGCGCATACTCCGCATAAGTCATCGCGGAAGACGCGCGCACCAACGCTGCGCCGCCGAAGAAGTAGCGCACCTGTATGACGACGAAAGCGAGGAAGAGCAGATCGAGCAGCCCCAGCACAACGCTGATTTCGACAACGCCCAGCGAAAGCAGCCTTGAAGCTTTCGCTCCCCCGTTAGCGACATTCTTATCAACCTCATTTTTAACTTCGCCGCTCTTCTCTTCGCTCAATCCCATCTTTGTTCCCGCAAGATCGAGCGTCGTCACTTCAAAGAGCGCGCCCTTTCTGAAGAAGATGTTGCCTCCCATCAGAGCTTCACGCAAAAAACCTCCAGCCACCCATGCTATGAAGACTGTCAGCACAACGTGCGAGAGGAGTTGATCTGCATTGAGATTGAAGGTGCGATTAACGATGCCCTCAAAAACTGCGTCTGCGGCCATGAAGAGCAGGCCGAAAATAAACAGCAAAGGCACAGCGATGACCAGACCGCGCGCCACAGCGAAAAGATGACGCGACCAGCCCGTGCGCGGAATCTCAGCCCACTTCACGTCGCTTATCAACAGGGGAATGCTTCCCAGCATCGCGCTCAACCCCGCGACAATGATTCCCAGAGCGTAATCAAATAAACCTGCGCGGACGATTCGCCCGCCGCTCACGCTCAAAGCGTAGAGCGACAAGGCCACGAGCAGAGCCAGAATATCCAGAGCTTGCAGCGGCGCAGAATCGCGCCACACAAAAGCCGCCGCGAAGAAGATAACAGGCAGCAGCAACCATTGCCCCTCGCTCTTCAAAGCCTCGCGTCGCCAACGCCACAACAAAGCGAACGTCGCCAACGCGAGCGCGCACGTCCACAGCAAGAGGTTGATGCCCCACGGCGTCGCGCGCAAAAGCGCATCGCCCAGCACGCCCAGAAGCATCGCCGCTTCCAGAGCCGCTAATCCCGATCTTGTCTTATCACTCATCACTGTCTTTGCCTAAAAATAAAGCCCTGCAAATGAATCAAGCGGTCTGCGCGAAAACAATCAATCAGACGTAGTGTGAATAGATAATCCGCCAGCGTCCGTCGCGCTTAACGAACAGGTGTACCCATTGCCAATGCGTGCTATATCCGTCCTCTTTATCGAAAGGCGTTGCTGTCATGCGGCCTGTAACGATGGCCGCGTCTCCGTAAAACTGCACGTGCATATCGTCATTTGAAAATCTGGTGTCCATCTTCCAGGACTTCATTTCAGCAATATCCTCAGCCCTCGTGAGAGTCTTCCGGCCTTCTACAGTTAAAATGAAATCATCCGCTTCAGTCCTCTCAAAGAAAGCCTCGTCGTGCTGCGTTTGAGCCTCGCCATACTGTCGCAAAATCTCAAGAATCTCTTGCTCATCAATCTGAGGTGATGTCGCCGTAGTAATAAGCTCCGGCTCTCGTTCGGAGCTACGAGCCGCTTTGTCAGATTTGTCGGAAGCAAACCTTGAGGAGAGGAAACCGAATCCGCTCGTAGCGGAAATGCCCAGAATGAAAGTGATAAGAGCGAGAGCAAGTCGAAGAGTGATACGACGCATAGCGGCCTCCTTCAGCGTTTAATAAATTAGACTCATGACCCAAAGATTTGTTCCAAATAATTAACCGCTTTCCTCGGTCAAAACCAGCGAAAGACCCGCAACGCTCTCCTGTGGATTACCACATCCGCCCGCCAACGCCTGCTTTGAAATCCTCATCCGGCAGATTCAGTTTGTGTTGAAGGCGGAACGAAAGTCAGCAATCTTCTCAACCAACGCCTCCGGCGCATCAACGCGAAAGAAAGTCTTCTTATGCAGAGGGCTGTTCTCGTGCCCTATGATGAAACGCGTCACCCAATCGCTCTCGTTAAGCAGCAGCGTCGAACTTTTCACACCCGCCGGAACGTCGAAGACAAGCGTGGTCGTGTAAGCTTCGCCCGGACGGAGCGGAGTGTCGAAAGGCGTGCCGAGATTATTGGAGACCGAGAGCGCGCGTTCGCCTTCAGCAGAAGGAAAATATTTTCGTCCCTGCTCGTCGAAGAGCGTGGCGGCGCGCGGGTTTGGCGTGAGCGTCTGGTTGCCGCGACCCTGTGAGATTGTCTTCGCGTCAAACCTTGTCTTGACGGTCAACATATAAAAGATGCCTTTCGCCGTCGCCTGATTCTGTCCGTCGCCGAGCGTCCTACTCTTCTTCACATCAATTACCGAATAGGCCAGATGACAATCAATCTCGCAGAAATGTTTCTCCTCGCCGCGTGCGAGAGCTTTCTCGCTGCTGCCAAGAGAGAAGGCGAGCAGGATGAGAAAGTAGAGAATCGCGCCGCCGGCAATCAGCAGCACACCGAGGCCCGCACGCACAGGTTTCCTGACAATGGCGGCATGAAGAATCACCAGCACCGTAAGGAACGCTAAGCATCCGCTCCCCAGAAAAGCCAACACTCCTAAAGCCGCTTCCAGATTGACGTTCGTGTTCATCTCTCTCCTCTTTCATTGGGGACGGGGCAAAGACCTTTGCGTTGCAAAGCAAAAGGGCAAAAAAAGAGCGCGCGCACTTTTTTAGCGATCACGCATCGTTTGAATCAGCGTCTCCATGTGGTTGAGATAGCGTTCGAGCGCACGCTTGCCTGCGGCAGTTAAGCTGTACTCGGTTTTCGGCGTGCGCCCCTCGAAAGATTTCGTGCAGGCGACATACTCCGCCTCTTCCAACTTGCGCGCGTGTACGCTCAAGTTGCCGTCCGTCGTCTTCAAAAGGTCTTTGAGTTCGTTAAAAGTCAGAGACTTGTTGACGGCCAGCGCGCTGACGATGCCGAGCCGCAAACGTTCGTGTATCAGACGATCAAGATCGGGCATCCCTTCGTCGTCCGCAAAGCCGCGCACGCCGCGCAGCCGCTTTGACTCCTGCGCTCGCCCTCTCGCCGCGCCTTTGTGCTCTTGTCTTAAAGCGTTCTGTTTAGCCACCGTGCTTCCTCGCAATAATTAAACCAAAGATGATGTGAAGCCCGCCGAATCCCCCTGCCATAAAATAGTTTCCCCACGCCGCAGGACAAAAGATTGCCACTGCGCCCAGCAGCATAAACGAGAGGCCCATCACCGGAACGATGCCAACCGAAAACATCCCACCCGTCACCACGCCCGTTCCGTAGAGCAGCAGCCACATCCCCGGAATCGCGCTCATCAGTCCGGCTTGATAGAGCACTGCCGTAAGCAATGCGCCCGCGAACATCGGCGGCGACAGACTGAAAGCCACCTTACGCCCCGGCCCAGAAAGCAAAGGCATTCCTGCCGCACGCGCCTTGCGATCCATCGCCCACCCGGCGATAACGAGCGAGAGCAAAGACTCCGCAATCCAGATCGTGATCCATGCGCTCGCAGTCATCTGTCTCGCAGCCACCATCGCCGCGCCCAGAGCCGTCACGCCAATAGCTATCTCGCCCCAGCCCGAAACGGCGGTAAACGAGGAGGCGCGCTCCATCGTCTCGCGTATGAACTGAAGATTATCCATCGCCCGCGCGTGCAACGCTGGCGGCTCATCAGTCTGTTGAGAATGAACTAAACGAATCGGCGGCATGGGAGAATGATACACTTGTTTCAAGTGTTGTCAAGTACTTTGTTATGCAAAGCCAAAAGACGTAAATGTAGGGGCAGGGCTAGTCCCTGCCCGTCTTTCATCGAAACAATCAATTAACAGGATAGACAGGATGAACAGGATAAAGAGTTAGCTTTTCATCCTGTCTATCCTGTCCATCCTGTTTGAATCTGCTGTGAATTGAGCGGGCTGCGGACTTGCCCTGCCCCTACAAATTGATAAGCTAAGAGATGGTCAACGCTTCCTGAATGAGACGCGTCTGTTCTAACTGGTGAATCGTGTATGAGCCTGTCGCGGGGCTTGCTGAAGCTGCGCGCCCGATGTAGAGCGGACGCTGGCTTTCGGGCAGGAGGTTCTCAAGGCGCGGCTCGACGAACGTCCAGCCGCCCATGTTGCGCGGCTCTTCCTGCGTCCATGCAAGCTGCTTTACGTTCGGATAGCTCTTGAGAAGCTCGCTGAGTCTCGTCTCAGGAAAAGGATAGAACTGCTCCATGCGAACAACAGCGACGCGCGGCTCGCCAGCCTTCTTGCGCGCATCGCTCAGGTCGTAGAAGACTTTGCCACTGCACAGGACGATGCGCTCAACGCGCCCGCGATCCTGAATCTCGGCATCGTCAATCACTGGCTGGAATCCGCCGCTCGTCAGTTGGTCCAGAGTTGAGACGGCGGCGGGCAGACGCAGCAGGCTCTTCGGCGTCATCACGACAAGCGGGCGTGCCTGTTCCTGTTTGACTTGACGGCGCAGCAGATGGAAATACTGCGCGGGCGTTGTAGGGTTGCAGACGCACAGATTATTTTCGGCGCAGAGTTGCAGGTAGCGTTCGAGTCTCCCGCTCGAATGTTCCGGCCCCTGACCTTCGTAGCCGTGCGGCAGCAGCATCGTGAGACGCGAATGCTGTTGCCACTTATCTTCGGAAGCGGCGATGTACTGGTCAATGATGACCTGCGCTCCGTTTCCGAAATCTCCAAACTGCGCTTCCCAGAGCACGAGATCGTTCTGCGCGACGACAGTGTAGCCATACTCGAAGCCGAGCACGCCCTGTTCGGAGAGGGAACTGTCGAAGACTTCAAAAACGGCGAACGGGTTCTTCTCACTGCGAAGCTCTGAGAGCGGCGTCCAGGGTTGTCCTGTTTGCGTGTCGTACATCACGGCGTGGCGTTGGCTGAAAGTGCCGCGACCGGAATCCTGTCCGCTGAGACGGACGTGCGTGCCTTCTTCGACGAGCGAGCCGTAGGCCATCAATTCTGCAAAGGCCCAATCCATAGGCGCGCTGCCTTCGCCCATCTTGGCGCGGCGCGCGAGCTGGCCGACCATCTTCGGGTTGATGTTGAAACCTTCCGGCACAATCGAGATAAGGCGTGTGATGCGCCCGATGGCTTCCGCCGCAACGCCTGTTTCTAAAATGTCTGAGCCGTCAACTTCTTCGACCGGAGGCGGAATCTCCGTCATCCGCTTCTTGTTCGCAACAATCTCTTTGGCGCGCGCAAGCGAAGCCTCGTAATGCTGCACACTCTCTTCTATAAGCTTCTTCACGCCCTCTTCGTCAATCACGCCTTCTTTAATCAGCCTGCGTGAATACACTTCGCGCACGCCGGGATGCGCCTTCACACGCGCGTACATGAGAGGCTGCGTGTAGCTCGGCTCGTCGCCTTCGTTGTGGCCCAGTTTGCGAAAGCCTACGACATCGAGCACCACGTCCTTGTTAAACTCCTGACGATATTCGAGCGCGATTTGCAGGACGCGATATGCGGCTTCGGGGTCGTCGCCGTTGATGTGAAAGATTGGAAGTTGCGTCATGCGCGCCACGTCCGTCGAGTAAATCGTGGAGCGTCCCTGTTCGGGCGAAGTCGTAAATCCAATCTGGTTGTTGATGATGATATGAATCGTGCCGCCCGTGCGATAGCCTTTGAGTTCGGCCAGATTCAAAGTCTCCATCACGATGCCTTGCCCTGCGAACGCAGCGTCTCCGTGCAGGAGCACAGGCATCGCCAGATCAATCGCCACTTCGCGCGAGCCTTCAATCGCATCCTGCTTGGCCCTCACCATGCCTTCGACTACGGGGTCAACAAACTCAAGGTGAGACGGGTTTGGAGAGAGCACAATCTTTACTTCGTGGCCGCTCTCAGTCTTGCGCACGCCCGTTGCGCCCTGATGATATTTTACGTCGCCTTCGTCTGCGGGGAAGTTCGGATGCACAGAGCCTTCAAAGGAGGTGAAGATGCGTTCGCTGAAATCGCCGATGATGTTGGCGAGCACGTTCAAGCGTCCGCGATGCGCCATGCCGAGCGTGATGTCTTTGACGCCGCGCGCGCCAGCGTCTTCAATCAACTGATCGAGCAGGGCAATGACCGTCTCGCTGCCTTCAACGGAAAATCTTTTCTGGCCCAAATATTTTGTATGAAGGAAACGCTCGAACTGTTCCGCGCAGATTAATTTCCAGAGCAGCTTCTTTTTTATCTCAGGCGAGACGGCTTCGGGCTGAACGAACTGCTGGCGTATGCGCTCGCGCAGCCATGTCTTCTGCTCTTTACTCTGAATGTGGCGGTATTCGATGCCGACTTTGCCGCAGTAAGCGCGGCGCAGAATTTCCAGGATTTCGCGCAGCGTCGCCGTCTCGGTTCTGGCAAGCCCGCCCGTGATGAACTCACGATCAAGGTCCCAGATGGTCAGCCCGTAAGTCTCTATATCAAGCTCAGGATGATGCAGCAGAGGCATCGCGTGTAGCGGGTCAATGTCTGCGACGAGGTGGCCGCGCACGCGATAGGCGTTGATGAGTTCGATGACGCCCGCCTGCTTCTTGATCTCTTCTTCCTTGTTATCTTTGCCGAGCAGGAACGGGTTGCGGTCAATGGACCAGCGCATCGGCGGATACGGGATGCCCAAATCTTTGAACGCGTTGTTGTAGAAATCGTGTTCGCCGATGAGCAACTCATGCACGCGCGCAAGAAACGCGCCCGACTCCGCGCCCTGTATGATGCGATGATCGTAGGTGCTGCTGATATTGACGGCCTTGCTGATGCCGAGTTGCGAGAGAGCTTCCGTTGACATCGCCTGATATTCCGCAGGGTACTCAATCGCGCCCGTGGCGATGATGACGGATTGGCCCTCCATCAAACGCGGCGTCGAAGCGACTGTGCCGATTGTCCCGGGGTTGGTCAGCGAAACTGTTGTGCCTTGAAAATCCGAAACCTGAAGCTTGCCCGTCCGTGCGCGCTTCACCACATCGTCGTAAGCCGCGATGAACTCTGAAAAGCGCAAACGGTTCGCGTTCTTGATGCTCGGCACAAGCAGAGTGCGCGAGCCGTCCTTCTTCTGCAAATCAATCGCGACGCCAAGATTGACGCTCTCACGGCGCACGCGCGCAGGCACGCCTTCCACTTCCTGAAATCCGTCGTTGAGTTGCGGAAACTCTTCGAGCGCGCAGACCAAAGCCCACGCGATGAGATGCGTGTAAGAGACTTTGCCGCGATCATTCTCTTGCAGGAAGCGATTGATGACACGACGATTTTCATCAAGCACCTTGACCGGCACGCGACGCTGCGACGTAGCCGTCGGAACATTCAGGCTCGCCTCCATGTTCTCAACAATCTTGAGCGCGCCGCCGCGAATCGGTATCACTTCGGCGGCAGTCTCAACGGCAGGAGCGGGCGCAGTAGTAG
>JBAWGU010000524.1:0-8984 GCA_049593215.1 Pyrinomonadaceae bacterium | reverse complement strand
CTGTTGGAGCACGCGGCCTAAAGCATAATGATAATCGGCTCCTTCCGGCTTTAGCTCAAGCGCGTGGCGGATCGTGTTGGCAGCTTCGTCCAATCGTCCCAACTTCATTTGCGTCATGCCTAAACATAGAAACTGCCTCGGCTCGTTGGGATAGATAGCAATCGCGCGCTCCAGATATTGCTCCGCGTCGTCAAACTTTCCAAGTTGATAGTAGCTGTATCCGAGATTACAGTTGGCGGACCAGTAGAAAGGTTTTCGCGCGAGAGCCTCTTTGTAGAGTTCTATGGCCTCTTGATGCCGCCCGCGTTTGGCGAGCGCTGTGCCTAGATTGTTGATTGCTAAAAAGTTGTTTGGAGCGACGCTCATCCCGCGCGAGTAGAGCGTAAAATTGTTGGACCAGTAACCGGCCTCGCGGACAGTTGCTTGATTCCATAGACAGGCCAGCGTCAGCACTATCAAGACTTGTGCGAGAGGCTCTCCTAAAATCTTAATCCGCCCGAAGTCGAGTTGACGCACGGCGAGCGCGACCAGCATCGCAAATCCGATGGAAGGCAAATACAGATAGCGGTCATGGGCCAGTTCGCCCTCGAAAAAAACTGAGATGTTGAGGACAGGTAGAATCGGCAGCACGAGCCAGATGACGGCGAACGCGACAGCCTTCGAACGTCTGGCCCAACTCAACAACAGGATCGCCACGGCGAGGACCGCGACACAGGGCAGCACGAAATTCATGAAGGTGGGTTCAGTCACATACGGCAGATCGTAGAAGACGCTCAAGCCCACGGGCCACACCAATGACTTGATGTAAAACCAGAGGAGCGAAGGCAAGGTTAAGAGCGTCGTCTTGAGCGGTAAAGGCGTTAAGGAATGAGCGACCCCTTTGAGCACTATGGCGCGGATGATGAGATAAGCTGCGCTGAGCAGAAGATACGGGCCGGTGTTTAAAAGAACCGCTCGAATCCGCTGGTAGCGAGCGCTCCTTTTAATTGTTCGCTGTATCTGATTCGTCTTTGCTTTCGCTCGCTCCGCCAGTAAGAATTCATAGGCGAAGATAATCGCGGGCAGGACCAGCGCCGTTTCCTTCGCCAGCATTGCAAGCACATACAGCGTGAGCGAGGCCGCGAACCACCAACTGCGCCTCTCTGTTCGCTCTCGCCAGTTGAGGTAGCAGAGAAAGGAGGGGATGAGCATGAGAGCCAGTAGCGGCTCTGTCACACCGGACACCCATGCAACCGCCTCTATGTGAATTGGATGAAGGCCGAAAAATAGAGCCGCGACGCCCGCCGTCAGCCTGTCCTTGACGATTCTATGGACCAGCAGATAGACCAGAAAGGTGACGCAGACATGAGCCGCAACAGTAGCCAGATGCCACCACACAGGCTGTAGCCCGAACAGGCAACGGTTGAGGTAGAGCCAGAGCAGAAAGATGGGTCTGTAATAATTGCCCGGCGCGTTCGGGTTCTGATGCCCCCACACATGTTCCGTGAAGTAGCGCGGCACATATCGCCATGAGGTCAGAAAACGGTTAAGGACGATCTGCTGATTATCGTCGTAAACGAATTGATAACTGAGAGTTCCGACGTAGGCAAGAAAGGTCAGCGCTAAAGCCAGCCAGACGATCAAGCGAGGGACGCTCTTCGACCTGCTCTGTTTGAGGCGGTCAAGATTTTTGCTCATCACAGCAAAGCGCTTAAACACCTCTTAGCTTAGCTCATACCAGCTATACGCGCCCCCCGTCCAAAAGAGGAAGCCGGGTTTGCCCGCCAGCATCGCGCGAATCACATCACCCCTCAGGCTCGGCGCATCCTCACTGCCTTTGATTGTGCCGAGCGCCTGTTGGCGAGGCTGCGTATTCATCTCGCCGCCCACAGAATTTTTGAGCAGGTATGTTCCATTGGCTTTCGGGTCGCGCCACCCTGCGGTGCCGTTTCCGTGAATGACAATCAGCAGCAGATCGCTCTGGCTTGCCTGTACAGGCTTGCTCTTGCGCGGGAGTATTCGCACTCGCTTACTCAGGGTCGGCGCAACAATCAGATGCGGGTCTTCAAGCTCCCACATCGCCAGCTCGTCGTTTATCTTCGGGAGCATTCCGGCCTTCGGCTTGGCGACGATGGCAAGGTCTGGCGAATCATCGCCGTTAAAGTCGCCGTAGAAAACGCGGCTGGTGTCGGCAACTACTGTGTCCTTGTATACTCGCTTCACTGCATCCTGAATTTCGCTTTCCTTTGACTGAGGCAGTGCGGAAGTCAACTGAGCAGGCGTGGCCGCCTGCGTTGCAGTTGACGGTTGGGCGTTGGCGGTTGCGGTTTGTTGCGTCGAGGCTTGAGGAGCAGCGACAGCGGCTGGCGATGGGCGGCTCGTAATCACGTACCCGCCGACGAGGGCAAACACGATGGCGATAAGAAAACAGAACAACAGCGTGCTTCTTATTTCTCTGTCCTTCTCCGCGATTCTTTTCATCTGGAAAAATCTCCTGCTGAAGAGCCGAAGAGCACAAGGCGTCGGGCCGCGAGTGGCCCAGTTTGTGCTGGACCACTCACGGTAACTGCTTTCGGCTCGCCGCTCGCTTCGGAAGTTAGAGCGACTTGAGGAAAGCTATGACCTGATTCTGCTCGGTCGGATTGAGCGAGTTAAAAAATGCGTCGCGAGCAGTTTGGCCTTGATTGTGGTGACGCCTGATTGCGGAAACGAAGGTGAGCGACTCACCATCATGCATCAAACGGTCACGAAGACGTACGCCCCAGAGCGGAGCCGTGCGCATCTGGTTAGCCGTTGATTGAATAAGGTTGCCGTTGACATCCTTCACTTGAACGATGCCGTCGCCGGTCCCTATGTCGTGCAGCAGAAAATCGCCATACGGGTGGAACTTGCGACAACCGAGGCCCTGTGGAATTTTGAACGTTCCACCGTTAATGAGTGTGCCGACAGGGTCCGTGACGATTTCGGGCACATGACACACGGCACAGCCAATCTTATTGAACAGCTCATCGCCCTTCTTCACCTCATCAGTAATGATGCCGCGTGAAGGGGCCTTCGTGGCCCTCATAAACCGGGCGAACGCGTCAATATCATTCTCATCATCTTCATTGTCCTTGATCTCATCGCAGACTTCGGTGAACTCGTTCGGGAGCAGCCTATTGGTGATGCCCATCTCGTTCAAATAAGCATCGCCAGAGAACGAGAGCAGGCTCGCGTGCTGATTCTTCCAGCCGAAGCGGCCCACACGGAAAGTCGGGTCCGGGACTTCCAACAGAGGCACAAGGATGAGCGTGCCGCGCTGCGCAACGGGCTGCCCGCTGGCAATCGCCTGGAGCTTGTTGCTATTGACAGACTCGACCAATCCGTCGCCCAGCGTATTCAGGGACGTGCGGAAGGTCGTCACGATGTTTTCTTCCTTGACCTCCTTGCCATTCCCATCCAGCAGGTTATCAATACGTTCCTGCGCCTGCGCGAGCGGATGGTTAAATGGCTGGCCGTTAATCAGAGTGAACTGCAATGGACCAGCCGGACAGATCGCGCGGTCGTTGATGAGCGACCTGTCGCAGATCAAATGCGTTTGACCGGCGTCGTCCGTGATGGAGACACACGGGTTGGAGAAGATTCCGTACTCCGTGATTCCGGCCCTCAACTCCGTGATCTGGCTGATGCTGCCGGAGACGGTGTTCTGATGGCACTCACGGCAAGATTGGGCGTTGTAAATGGGTCCTAATCCGTCCGTGATCCCGTCAATCGCATCGAAGGTGATATTGTCGTCATGATGCTTCTGATCGGGGACGAAGTTGATGTTAATCGAGGAATCGTCGAAACCGGTGACAGCCTCAACCGGAAGACAGACAAAACGACTGTTGTCAGGGTCACTGTCTATGGACCCGGGAGCCTGACCGGGAGCCTCGGTTTTACCCTGAGCGCTGACGTTACTCATTCTGCTAACCAGAGGTAGAATAAGCCACGCGGCGAAGAACACGAGCACAGCTACCTTTAACGCTTTCATTTCTGTTCTCCTCTTGTAAGTGGCTTGGAACAATCTCTCGTCCAAGAAGGGTTTGGTGAGTTATCGACCTAATGTTGTAGCTTGCGCACGACCGCTTGAGATACCGGGTTGACCCAACCGGTAATCATGCCCTTGAGGCTGGCTGAATATCTGGACCAGCCTCCAGCGCATCATACCCGTCAGAGCGAGGGTGAAACTGCATTCATCTGCCGGACAACGGTGATGAGACCGCAGCCTACAGTCCTACTGAACAGATAGGGTTCGGCCAATCTCTCCGTTTGCCTAAACAGACGACGAAATCAAAGATGCTTCTTGGTTTAAAGGTAAGTCACAGGGAGCCGCTTCTGGGCAGTTGGCTCTTTCATAAAAGGACGAGAGGTGGAGTCGCGCCACAATTATGTGTGAACGCCCATAGAGTAAACCCATTTACCGAACCGTCAAATGGAATAACTGTTACATGAATGTGTAGAATCTATGGCATCACAACTTGAGAAGAGATTACTCTTGAGCCTTTTTATTATGGACCACAATCAGCGTTGTTGCGCGTGAGCACGGAGCTGAAACGGCTCTGGTATTCTGCGGAGGTGAGGAAGGCACAGACCATCGCGCGATAATCCCCACTGACTTTATTGTTGAGCACATTGAGCCAGAATTCTAAACCCGCTTCGTCAGGCTCCCGGCGAAGGTAGCCGAAATATTCCGTCAGGACGAAAGCGGCGTTGTATTCTCGCTGCTTGAATTCAGCCAGCTCTATCAGGCCGCGAATTACCTGAGCGCGCGTGCCGCCGCTACGTAACAGGTTTATGTAAAATTGTCGCTCTTCCGTATCAGGATTCAGATTCGCTGTGTCGAAGAGTTTGCCAACAAACTCTTCAGGCGTCAGGGTCAACGGATAGAGTTGCTGGAAAGCGTCGCGCTGTGTGAATTCGTCTGCGAGAGATGTTCGGCTTAACTCAAGATCAATGCCCGCGATTAAACGGCTGCGGTCTTTGAGGAAATCGAAATAGGTGGGCCGCGAGCCGTAAGCCGCTTTGTAGAGACGATAGATGAAGAAACCTGTGTCTTGAAATTCAGTCTCAATGAAGAACGCCGCTGAGACTGTGACGCGTCGTTTATGTATGCACCCGGCATCGCCGCCGCAGCGCTTAATCTCGCTGGCCCAATAGATTAGGCCGCCCGTGTCCGCTTCACGATTCAGGAAATCCAGATAGTGCTGGCGGACGAAAAACTGCGATTGATCTATTGGGTTTGAAGTAGGCTGCGCCATATCGTTATCTTTGATGGTCAGCGTGGCGACGCTGTTAATTCCGAGCGCTGCGCCGGACGGATTACTCAGTTTGAGCGAAAGAGTCTTATCGCCTTCCACATAGTTGCCATCGCTCAAGAGAATGTTAAAGGTCTTGATAGTTTCGCCCGGCTCAAAGCGCAGCGTTCCGGCAGCGAAGCTGTAACCATAACCTTGCCGCGCCGTTTCATCATTCGTCGCGTAATCAACGGTGGAGGCGGCGGACGAATCGCCAAAGCGCGTGACAGTAATCGAGACGCTTCCCGCGCTCTCTACTGCCGAATAGTTTGCGCTGCCAAATTGCAGGGTCGTAGTTGTAATTGGAATGATCTGCCCGCGCAGCTCGCCATCCTTGAAAATGCTGCTGTGAATATCCAGGTAGAGCAACCCGGACTTCAATTCCTGAGCCTGAGCGGGTGAGAGCTTGATTTGATAATCGGAGATTTCGCCGAACGGGAGCGTGAAGAGCGTTGGTCCATTATTGCCGGGCGTAGCTGGTCCATGTATGTGCGCTTCTGTCTCTGCGGAAGAAAGCGCGTAGAAGTTCAGAGAGACTTTTGCTGTTGTTTCGTCTCCGCTTAGCAACACGAGGCACGTGCCCGCGCCGATTGAACTGTTTGGCGAAGCAGACTGCGCTCCGTGCAGGTATGCCACGAAAAGCGTTGGCGGTGGAGCAGGCGATGGCGATGGCGACGGCGTAGGCGAGGGTGTCGGCGTAGATGTAGCTGTTGGAGTGGGCGTCGGAGAAGGAGTTGGTGTTGGCGAAGGACTAGGTGACGGAGTTGGCGTGGGCGTGGGCGTCGGATTGGAGCATGAGTTGAGTGGCGCAGAACTGTTACGCGGGTTCGGTTGTCCTGTCGCAAAATCGTTAGCGTTGCTGTCAGTATCAATGCAACCGTTGTTGTTTCTTAGAACGGCGTTGGTGTTGCCGGGAGCGGGCGTTGGCCCGGCTCCTTCAAAGCAAGTCGCGCCGCTTCCATAGCCCACGAAATCAACAATGCTTCCGCCCAAAGGGCACGCGCCGCTCAGGGAAGCAGTGCCGCTCGTGAGCGCAACCTTGCCAGCCGTCGCGCTCAGGTTTGTATTGCCTGCGGCATCCGGGGTCGGAAGATTTAGAGTGCCCGCGCCGCCTGCCCCTTCTTGAATCAAGTAGTATTGCCCCGGCGCAATGCTGCCGGAAAGATTAGTTGCTTGCCATGTCATACCGGATGGCGATGAGTACTGAATAGACATGCCGTCAACATTAATCGCAGTGTTGCCGGAATTGAATAACTCTATGAAGTCGTTCGTCAGAGTCGCCCCACTGTTCCCTCCCCCGCCGTAAATCTGACTGATAACCAATCCTGTAACAGGCGTTGGCGATGGTGTAGGAGTCGGAGATGGGGTTGGGCTGGGTGTAGGCGTTGGCGTAGGAGTAGGCGTTGGTGATGGTGACGGCGAGGGAGTTGGTGTAGGTATTGGCGTAGGAGTCGGAGTTGGCGTTGGAGAGTTGCAAGAATTGATTGGCGAGCTGCTATTGCGAGGCGTGGGCGTTGATGAGATAAAGTCCGCAGCGTTGTTGTCTGTATCTGTGCAGCCGTTGTTGTTTCGGATTGCAGATGTTGTATTGCCGGGGGCTGGCGCTGGTCCTGTGCCCTCGAAACAGCTTGCGCTACTACCGTAGCCGATCAAATCAACCACACCTACACCGAGCGGACACGAGCCAATCAGGGCAGCAGTATTATTGACGAGAGCAATCTTGCCCGCAGTTGCGCTGAGGTTGATGTTGCCCATCGCATCAGGCGTTGGCAGGCTGACAGTTCCCACACCGCCCGCGCTTTCCTGAACTAAATAATATTGGCCGGGCGCAATGATGCCCGAAAGAGTTGTCACTTGCCACGCTGAGCTTGAGCCTGCCGGGGAATATTGAACAGACCAACCTGTGATATTTACCGGCGCATTGGTGAGATTGAATAGCTCTATAAAATCGTTTGTGAAAGTCGCACCGCTATTCCCTCCTCCGCCGTAAATCTGGCTAATCACGATTCCTGTGACCGGCTCAGGCGTCGGAGTTGGTGAAGGTGTCGGGCCAGGCGTTGGAGTTGGCGCTGGTGTTGGTGTGGGGGTTGGCGATGGAGATGGTGTTGGAGTTGGACTTGGCGTAGGTGTTGGGGTCGGCGTTGGCGTGCTGCAAGAGTTGGCTGATGAGCTGCTGTTGCGCGGCGCGGGGGTGGACGAGATGAAGTCTGCTGCGTTGTTGTCCGTGTCCGTGCAGCCCTGTGCGATTCTTGAAGCTGCATGTGTGGTGTCCAGCGTTGGTGTCGGCCCGCTTCCTTCAAAACAGGTTGCGGTAGCACCGTAGCCAACGAAGTCAACGAGGCTTCCTCCTGTCGGGCAAGAGCCTGAGAGCGCAACGGCGCTGCTCGTGAGCGCAACTTTTCCGGCAGAGTTGCTCATAGAGATTGTGCCCGTTGCGTCCGGCGCGGGCAAATCCGCTCCGAGCGTGCCGCCCGCTTCCTGAACGAGATAGTAAGAGCCGGGCGCGATGCTTCCGCTCAAGGGAGTGACGAACCATGTTGGATTCGCGCTCGTCGCCGAAGCGTACTGCACTGAATAGCCGCTCAGATCAACGGTGGTCGTGCCGCGATTGAAGATTTCAATGTAATCGTTTTTGAAAGAAGGCGAGCCGGAGGTCGCGCCGCCACCGCCGTAGATTTGACTGATGACGAGCGTTGAAGAGACTGCTTCCGCTTTCGGCGTGATTGCAGACTGAGAGATGAATGTGACAGCCGTTAAGAAGGTGATGACTGTCGCGGTCGTTATCAGACGAGAGAGAGATCGAGGCGTGTGTTGGTGGTGAGGCGATAGGAACATGGCGGCATCCTTTCATGTGTGAGGTTGATGCCCTCCCTTGCAGCAAAAGCAAGGATGAATAAAAAAGCTGTCCGTTGTCCGTTGTCAGTGGTCCGTTGTAAAAGCCAGTAACAACGGACTACGGACAACGGACTATGGACAATTCTTACTTCATCATTTCTCTTTTTTGCTTTGCCGCAAAAATTGTTCGTTCGTTAATGTCCGAAGGAAGCTAGGGCGCGCAGTCGCCGTTGCTTCTCGTCGAGACAGGGCTGAACCGCTCCTGATATTCACGTGAGGTGATAAAGGAGCAGACCATGCCTTTATAGTTATTAGGCTCGCGGCTACTCAAGACGTTTAACCAGAAGTCGAAGCCTGCGCTGTCAGGATCGCGTCTCAAATATCCGAAGTATTCAACAAGAACGAAGGCTGCATTGTACTCTCGTTCTCTGAATTCGGGAAGATCAATTATCCTTGAAAGAACTTCTGCGCGCGTGCGCCCGCCATTCATCGCGTTGATCTGCGCCTGCCGCTCGCTCAGGTTTGAAGCAAGCCCTGCGCTGTCGAAAAGTTTCCCGACAAACTGCTCGTTGGTCATCGTCTGCGGATACTCTCGTGTGAATGCCGCGCGCGTGACCCAGTTTTCGGCAAACGCCTGCTTCGACTGGTCCAGACTTGAGCCGCCGACGACATGCTCTCTATCCGGCATAAACTCTGCAAACGTCGGCCTGCGCCCGTATGACGCCCTGTAAAGTCCATAGACGAATGAGCCTGTCTGCTGGAATTCGCGCTCAAAGAAGAATGCCGCGCTGACTCCGGTGCGCCTCTCGCGTAGGCACGCAGCGTCGCCAAGGCACTGTTCAATCTGCGAGTTCC
>JBAWGU010000523.1:0-3572 GCA_049593215.1 Pyrinomonadaceae bacterium | reverse complement strand
GCTTGTCACTCTCAATACTTATCCTGTAAGTTAAGCGCAGAAGGCAAAACTGCTTTCAGATTTCTGCCTGTTGTTTCCCGAATCCTGTTTGCTCCCGAAACGACTTTAAGATGGCCTATCCGGGCGTAGCGCGTCTCGAACTGCCGATACTTCAGGAATTGATCGCCACTGGCGGCGCTGAAGACGTGCGCTTTCTCTACGCGCGCCTGACAGGGTATTTCCCGCAGCTCGTTGCAGCAGAAGTTCGCGCGCTCAGCAACGGCCATCATTCGCAGTGGCGTCGTCTGGTCCAGCGCGCCGGACGGCAGCTTGAAGATAAACGACAGATTCAACGCGAGCGCGGGCAGTGGGCTGTGACGGCTGCGGGGCGTAAACGTGTTGCAGATGAAGAGACAAGTTTCTCTCTTTCGGATTCGCCGGAGACAGCCGTGCGCCATGAAGAGATTACGCACGGCGATGTCCAGCAGATGCTTCAGGACATCGGACGCGTGCTTGGCTATCACTCTCAGACCGAGTTTGAGTATTACGATGTGGTGTGGCGAGAGAGCGCTGAGAGTCCGCGCCTCTGCCACGTCTTCGAGGTTCAGCACAAGGGCAACATTGATGCTGCGCTCGCAAAATTGAAGCGCGCATACGAAGCGCAACGCTCAAAACCTTTTCTCATCGTCGCCTCAGAGCGCGACACGAACCGCGCGCGCAAAAGCATGAGCGAGGCTCGCACCGGAGCGTTTCACGAGATTGGCCGCGTGACGGCGATTCTCAGCTTTGAGCAACTACGTAAGCTTCATCGCGCCCTCACTTCCGTTGAAGACGTGCTCGCTTGCCTATTCGAGTGATGACGGCCACAACGCCACTACGCAAACAGTATCTTGAGATTAAGCGTCGCTACACGGACGCGATCCTGCTCTTCCGCATTGGCGATTTCTACGAAGCCTTCGACAACGATGCGCGTCTGCTCGCGCGCGAGCTGGACATTGCGCTCACCTCAAAGCCTATGGGCAAGGGCCAGCGCGTGCCGCTCGCCGGAGTTCCTCATCACAGCCTCGAACGCCATCTCGCTACGCTCATCGCGCGCGGCCATCGCGTAGCCATCTGCGAACAACTGACGACTGCTCCCGTGAAAGGTGAACGGGGCGGCAACTTGATCGAGCGCGACGTGGTGCGAGTCGTCACGCCGGGCACTGTGCTTGAACCCGGACTCCTGCACAGCAAATCGAACAACTACCTCGCGGCTTATGTGACGGATGGTAAGCGCGCGGGCATCGCTTATGCGGATGTGACGACAGGAGATTTCGCGGCGACAGAGTTGCAGGCTTCGGCTGCGATTACGGAACTGCAACGCATCGCTCCTTCGGAGATTCTGATTCCTGCCAACAGTCCTGAAGCTGACAGCGATGCGCTGCCCGGTTTTATCACGCGCCTCGACGATGCTCTGTTTGAAACTTCAAAGGTGCGCCGCACTCTCTTAAATCATTTCGAGTCGCGCACGCTCGCTCCGTTCGGTCTCTCGAATCTCAAGCTGGCCCAATCTGCCGCCGCCGCCATCATCTCTTACCTGAACGAGACGCAGGCGGCTGCTGCCGAGCAGTTGACGAGACTGACGAGCTACAAAACAGAGAACTTCATGCAGATGGACGCGCAGACGATGCGCAGCCTTGAGATTTTCGAGAGCGGAGCGGGCACGCCGACGCTGCTTTCAACACTTGATCGAACGCGCACGGCGATGGGCGGGCGACTCCTCAGGCGTTGGCTGCGTCAACCTCTGCTAGACCTGCCGGAGATTACGCGCAGGCAGGAGCATGTCGGATGGTTTCAAGCGCAAACGAAAGCGCGCTCGGAACTCTTCGCGGCTTTAGAGACTGTGCATGATCTCGAAAGACTCTTAGCGCGCACGCGCTCAGGCTTCGGAACGGCGCAGGAGGCGCTCGCGCTTGGACAGGGCCTCAAAGCGATTCCGCGCGTTCGCGCAGTCCTGCAACGCGACGCTAAACGATTTGGCTCGACGCTCATCTCGCTTCCCGTTTGCGAACACGCTGCGGAGTTGATTGGCAAAGCTATCTCGGATGAATTACCGACGCGCCACGAACAGGGCAGCGTAATTCGTGAAGGCTATTCGGAAGAGCTTGATCGCTTGCGCTCACTGTTGCGCGAAGGCAAAACATTTCTGGCAGAGATGGAGCAGCGCGAGCGCGCACGCACCGGAATCAAAAGTCTGCGCGTCGGCTTCAATAAAGTCTTCGGCTATTTTATAGAAGTGACGCGCCCGAATCTGCACCTGATTCCGCAAGACTACACGCGCAAGCAGACGCTCGCGCAAGGCGAACGCTTCATCACGCTTGAGCTTAAAGAGCATGAATCGCTTGTGATGAACGCGCAGGACCGCATCGCGGAATTGGAAGCGAGTCTCTTTCGTCAGGTCTGCGTTGAGATTGGCAAAAGCCGTGATGAGATTCTGCTCGCAGCTTCAAGCATTGCATACATGGATGCCATCGCATCTCTCGCAGAAGCGGCAGAGCTTTTCAACTACGCGCGGCCTGTCGTCAACGACACTTCAAATCTTCTGATACGCGACGGCCGTCATCCCGTGTTGGAGAGAATGGTTGAGGATGATTCATTCGTGCCGAATGATGCGGAGCTTGGCGTTGAGGACGCGGCGCAGGTTGCGCTCATTACAGGACCAAATATGTCCGGCAAATCAACCTACCTGCGACAGTGCGCGCTCATCGTGTTGATGGCGCAGACAGGCTCATTCGTTCCGGCAAAGGAAGCGAGCATCGGACTCTGCGACCGCATCTTTACGCGCATCGGTCTCTATGATCGCATCGGGAGCGGCGAATCAACCTTCATGACAGAGATGGTCGAGACCGCTCAGATACTTCATCACGCGACGCCGCGCTCCCTGATTCTGCTGGACGAACTCGGGCGCGGGACTTCAACATTCGACGGCCTCGCCGTTGCTCGCGCAGTTCTCGAATACATACACAACCACCCGCAGATTCGCTCCAAGACTCTCTTCGCAACTCACTATCACGAATTGACCGAGCTTGAAAATTTATTGCCGCGTCTTGTTAATCTTCACGTGGAGATTGCCGAAGAGGGAACTGAGCTGCGCTTTCTATACCGTATCAGCCGGGGCAGCGCGCTCCGCAGCTACGGCGTTTATGCGGCCAAGCTCGCAGGACTCCCACGCCCCGTCGTCCGCCGCGCCGAACAACTTCTCAAAGACTACGAATCTCACAACATCCTGAGCGACAGCGCAAGAGACCTCGCGCCTCCTGAACGACTGAACGCTTTCTCTTCATCAAACAGAATCGCGCAGCTTCTTCAAGATGTTGACCCCAACGCGCTCTCGCCCGTCGAAGCTTTAATGAAGTTGTTCGAGTTAAAGCAGCTCGCCGAAAGTGAAAAAACAGAAGAAGCAAGAGCTATCAAAACTGCATAAAGAACGGGAGTTCGATATAGGGATTAAGCTATAAGAAAAGCCGCGCGAGCGGCATCTGAATTTAGCCCGTCCTTTCAAGGACGGGTATTGAATCAACACATTGATAGAGCGTCGCGTCAGCGACGGTTGA
>JBAWGU010000522.1:0-4370 GCA_049593215.1 Pyrinomonadaceae bacterium | reverse complement strand
AGGGGCAGGGCTTGTCCCTGCCCGCAGATTAAGGAAAGACAAATTAACAGGGATGGACAGGATGGACAGGATAAAGAAGAAACGATGAATGATAAATGATGAGCGATGAATGAAAGACGAAGAGTGTGCTATTCATCATTCCACGTTTCGCGTTCATCATTTCTTTCATCCTGTCTATCCTGTCTATCCCTGTTAATTATTGTTTGAGTAGAAGACGGGCAGGGACAAGCCCTGCCCCTACAGGATTGCTATTGCGAGCATTGTTGATTGGTGTGCGAAACGATTGAGCCGAACCTTTTCTGATACTCGGCGCTGGTGATGAAAGAGCAAACCATGCCGCGATAGTTGTTCGGTTCGCGTTTATCTAAGACGTTCAACCAGAACTGATAGCCTGCTTCGTCGGGATCGCGCCTCAAGTAGCCGAAATATTCTATCAAGACAAAGGCGCGGTTATACTCCTTCGTCCTGAAAGCGTTTGAGTCAATGATGCCCCTCAAGACTTGAGCGCGGCTCATTCCACTCTTCATCGCCGCAATGTAGCTCTGTCTCTCCGAAGAGGAGCCAGAGAGTCCTGCCGTATCAAAGAGACGATTGACAAATTCTGCGTTCGTCATCGAATCGGGATATGCGGTCTTAAACTCAGCGCGTGTGATCCACTCATCTGCCAGAGCTTGCTTGCTCTGGTCCAGTCCATCTCCGACAGTGATCCGGCTTCTGTCAGGCATGAACTCACCAAATTTCGGATTGCGTCCGAGACTTCCTTTGTAGAGTCCATAGACGAATGAGCCTGTCTGCTGAAACTCCGCTTCGATGAAGTAGGCCGCAGAGACATCTATGCGACGATTATGAATGCACGCCTCGTCTGGGCCGCACTGCTCTATCTGAGAGGTCCAGTAATCGAGTCCTCCCTGATCCGGTTCGCGGTCGAGGAAGTCAAGGTACTGCTGGCGGACGAAGAAGTCTGCGTTGTCTATCGCGTTAGCCGAAGCTACAGAGTCAGGCGTCGCCGTAAAGATGGCATCCGTCTTGTTGGCAAAAAGGTTGAAGGAAAGTTCTGCGGGGTTGAAGACAAAATTGGCCGCCGACGGAGTGACGCTGTAGAAGCCTCCGGTTTCCAGCCCTTCAAACGAATAACGTCCCAGAGCATCCGTAATCGTCCGGCGCGTCGTCTTGCCGCTTAAGAGTAGGACCACGCCGCCCAGAGGCGTTCCATCGCTTGTCGTCACTCGCCCGCTAACTTTCGCGTCGGCGGCGGTGGGCGGATTAATGAAGAGCAGTGCGCCACTGCGAGCCGGGAGAGCGATGTTGATTGCGCCGCCTGTGACGTTGTAGGTCGTGCCGCTCAGGACATCAAGTAGCTGCGCGCCGTCTGCGAAGTAGGCTGAGACAGGAACGCTCGCGGTGTTGCTCGCCGCGCCGTTGTTGAGCACGACGATGGCTTTATCGTTATTGAGGACGCGGGCAAAGGCGTAGGTGTTGTTGTCCGTGCCGGAGGCTGTGGTGTCGCCCGTGAGCAGAGTTTCAAATGAGCCTGTGCGCAATGCCGGATGTTGTTTGCGCACGTTGCCCAACGCCGTATAGAAATTCGACACGCTGCCATCAATCGGGCCATAGACATTCGGATTTCCGCTTTCGTCTGCCCATGGATAAGGCGCGCGATTATAAGGATCGTCTTCCGGCCCGTTTGGACCATTGGCGAGCGCGGGAGCGTTGAGCGCGCCTTCGTCGCCGTAATAAACCATAGGAGCGCCGATGTAGGTGAACTGGAAGAGAGCAGATAATTTCAAACGCTCTTTGGCCTGCGTGAGTCCGCTATCGCCCGATTCGGTGAGGACGTAGAGAGCGCGATTGGTATCATGCGAGTCGAGCAGGTTGAGCATCGTCGCTGTCGCCTGCGGCGGATAGTCTTCGCGCACAGAGCGCAAAGCATGATCGAACTGGCTCGGCGTCAGAGCAAGGATAGGGTTGCCGCCGTTGTTGTCGTTATCACTCCAATTAACATTGCCGCGCGCGAAGCCAAGCACGTTCTTGCGGAAACGATAGTTCATTACGGAATCGAGTTGATCGCCCGCGAGGAACTGAGAAGCGTCGGGCCAGATTTCTCCGACGAGCGGCCCGTCCGATTTATAAGTCTTCGCGTAGGGGCGGAAATCGCGCCACCAATCGTGCGAGATGTTGTCAGCCACATCGAAACGCCAACCAGATGCGCCACGGTCATACCAGTGCTTGACGACATTATCCGCAGGGGTGCGATAGATGAAGTCGCGCAAGGCCGCGCTGTTGTCCACGAAAACAGGCAAGCTGTCGAAGCCGAACCAGCTTTCGTAATCTGCGGATGAGCAGGGCGTGTTGCTGTTAAAGAAATTGTACCAACTGCGATAAGGCGAGGCCGTGTCTTCGCATCCTCCGTTGGGCGGGCTATAGCGATGATAGCGGTCGAAGTAAACGCTATCGGATGATGAATGATTGAACACACCGTCGAAGATAAGGTGCATCCCGCGCGCCTCGATTGCCGTTTTGAGTGAAGCAAGAGCCGCATCGCCGCCGAGAGCCGGATCAACTTCCAGATAGTTGTCCGTGTCATAGCGGTGATTCGAGCGTGCCTTAAAGATCGGCGTCATGTAGATGGTGTCAAAGCCCAAGCCTTGCAGGTAATCCAGTTTGTCTTGAATCCCTTTCAGGTCGCCGCCGAAAAACTGCGTGCCGTATTCATTCGGACATGGAGCAGGCTGGCGCGGGTCGCAGATGGCCTCGTTCCAGATGGTGTGAGCGATAGGTGATTGGGTGCCATAGAAAACAGGGTCGCTCGCGGTGCATCCGTTGCGACAGTAATCATTATTGATGTCGCCGTTGCGGAAGCGGTCCGGGAAAATCTGATAGACGTTGGCGTTCTGTAGCCACGCGGGTGTCTGAAAGTTCGTATCGTAAACCGTGAGCTGAAACGCAGGGAACGGCTCGCTGCTGCTGGCCGCGCCTTCGCCGCCCTGATTCAAGTTGTCGTGATCGTCCGTGTAAGAGTCGCTGTAGAAGGTGACGCCAACTCCGTCCGTAGCGCGAAACTTGTAGTAGAGAATGGAAGGCGCGTTGGGCGTTGAGAGCGTGTAGGTCCAGATGTCGTAGAGCACGGAGTTTTCCGTGCGGTTCTCTAAGAACGTCATCGGGAAATCTACGGGGCCAGTCGTCGAATCGGTCGCAGGGTTGTAGGTATAGACGCGCACGCTCACCCCGTCCACGTCGAGGTGATCCGTGCGGAAGCGCAAGGTCACATTCGTTCCGGCAGGCACGGCTCCGAAGGGGCTGCGATAGTAGCTGTCGAACGTGTCATGGCGCAGGCCCGCAAAGTTGATGTTGTTCGTGGCGCTGTCGCTGTTGATTGAAAAGGGCTTGGTGCTTGAGCCGTTGGCAGTGCTGCTGACCGTGTAGTAATGCGTATAGGTCGCAGATGTGCCGATGACTGTGCCGGGATTATCCTGCGGCACTTGTCCGTAAACATAACCGCCACTCGAAGTCAGATAACCGAAGAAGAGAAACGAAGCCGGACGCGCTCCGCCCGTGATGGCAGACCACGGGATGGAAAGCTCTCTGACGTTCCCTGCTCCCGAAGCATAACTTCCCGCAAACGAAGTTGGACCAGACCACCCGCCTGAGCCGTCAGCCGTGCGGTATTCCCTGTAACCGTCTTTGAAGTATGTAACGAAATCTGCGCGGAACGGGAGACTGGAAAAATTCGTGCCGTCATAATTGTTGCCGGTGAGATTCCCGTTCGCATTGCTTCCGCCATTGACCGGAGAGATAGGGTCTTTGTCAATGTAGATGACCGCGCCTTCGCTCAGGTTAGCATTGGTAATCCCGACATAGAGATTAGTGTCATCCCACGTCATGTACCATGTTTGCGTCGTGCCGGTGCTCTGTTGATTCTGACCATCTGTGTGAACACCGTATTCGCTTGCGCCGATAGCGCCATTAACTGTTGGCGAGGCAAACTGCGCATGTGTCAGGGGAAGAGGGAGAAACAGTGCGACGACGAGCGCCGTGACCAGAAGTGAAAACAGAGCGCGCATGGATGAGCCTCTTTCAGAAAACATCTCGCGGCGGTTGATGCCACAAGTCAGGTTGAGTGGATTGAACAGCCGGGTTTAAGTGAGAACAGCAAAGACAAATCCGGAAGATGCCCCGCTCGCTCGTCACCCTCACAAGTGAGTGAAGCACAATACTAAGCGAAATCACCCGATGTCAATTCAAAGCTCGCAAACGTAGCGGGTCAATTTGGGATTGGGAGGAAGGCGAATTGAAGTTCACCGCAGAGGCGCAGAGACACGCGCAGAGTTTACGCAGAGGCGTTGAACGCTTTTCTCTGCGCTATCTCTGCG
>JBAWGU010000521.1:0-6049 GCA_049593215.1 Pyrinomonadaceae bacterium | reverse complement strand
TGTCGCCCCTGACGGGGCTTTAAGACCTTGTGCTTCCTTTAATGCGGCAGGTCGCCGGGCGCGTTCGTCGGGCCTGAGGCGAGTTGGAGGCGGACGACTGAGCGTTCGAGCTTGGCGCGTGCCATCTCGAAATCTTCTTCCGTGCCGGTCCACGCGCTCAGGCTTCTTTCCAGACGCTCGCGTGCCTGGCGTGCGCGCGCAGCGTCAATCTCTTCCGGGTGCTCCGCGACCTCTGCGAGCACGGAGACGCGGTCTGCGTTGACTTCGACGAAACCGCCGGAGACGTGCAGCTTATACGTCGCGCCGCCCTGCGTGTAAGAGAGCACGCCCGTCTGCAACTGCGAGATGAGCGGTGTGTGCCCCGGCAAAATTCCTAACTCGCCATTTAAGCCCGGCACATAAACCGCGTCCACCGCTTCCGACAACACTCGACGCTCCGGCGTCACCACTTCGAGTTGAATTTGTTCAGGCATCTCAAGTAAGGGATGAGGGCAGAGGGAAGAGGGATGAATGATTTAGTGAACCTTTCACTTGAATCAATCATTCATCCCTTTTCATCCCTCATCCCTCATCCCTTTCTTATCCTTGCGCTGCGATGCGCTTGGCGTTTTCGATAACGTCTTCGATAGCTCCGGCCATGAAGAAGGCTTGTTCGGGAAGGTCGTCGTGCTTGCCGTCAATAATCTCGCGGAAGCCGCGCACGGTGTCTTCGAGTTTGACGTACTTGCCTTTGAGACCTGTGAACTGTTCGCCGACGAAGAAGGGCTGCGAGAAGAATCTTTGAATCTTGCGCGCACGCGAAACGATGAGCTTGTCTTCGTCAGAGAGTTCGTCAAGGCCGAGGATGGCGATGATGTCCTGCAAATCTTTGTAGCGTTGCAGAATCTGCTTGACAGCCTGCGCGGTCTTGTAGTGCTCATCGCCGACAATGCGCGGGTCCAGAATACGAGACGAAGAAGAGAGCGGATCAACCGCCGGATAAATTCCAAGCTCGACAATCTGGCGCGAGAGCGCGGTGACAGCATCAAGGTGCGCGAAGGTCGTCGCGGGCGCGGGGTCTGTGTAATCGTCTGCGGGAACATAGACGGCTTGAATCGAAGTGACCGCGCCGGTCTTAGTAGAAGTGATGCGCTCCTGCATCTCGCCCATCTCCGATGCAAGGTTGGGTTGATAGCCCACAGCAGAAGGCATACGGCCAAGCAGCGCGGAGACTTCGGAACCTGCCTGCGTGAAGCGGAAGATGTTGTCAATGAAGAGCAGCACGTCAAGACCCTGATCGCGGAAATATTCTGCGACCGTGAGACCTGAGAGCGCAACGCGCAAACGCGCCCCCGGAGGCTCCGTCATCTGGCCGTAGATGAGCGCGACCTTCGATTCCTTGATCGCCTCCATGTCAACTTTGGTCATGTCAAAGTCGCCTGTCTCTTCGAGGTGTTTATAAAAAACCTCGCCGAAGTTGATAACTTTCGACTCGACCATTTCGCGCAGGAGGTCGTTGCCCTCGCGCGTTCTCTCACCGACGCCAGCGAAGACGGAGAAGCCTGAGCGCGCTTTGGCGATGTTGTTGATGAGTTCCATGATGAGCACGGTCTTGCCGACACCCGCGCCGCCGAAGAGTCCGATCTTGCCGCCGCGCAGGAAGGGCTGAATCAGGTCAATGACCTTGATGCCCGTCTCAAACATCTGAAGCTCTGTCGCCTGCTCGTCGAAATCCGGCGCGTGACGATGAATCGGATAACGCTTCTCCGCAGGCACTGGACCAAGATTGTCCACCGGCTCGCCAATCACGTTGAGCACGCGTCCAAGCGTTGATTCGCCGACGGGCACAGTGATTGGCCCACCCGTATCAATGGCCTTCATGCCGCGCACCATGCCATCAGTCGGCAGCATGGAGACGGCGCGCACGCGGCCTTCGCCGAGGTGCTGCTGCACTTCGCAGATGACATCAATCGGCGCGGGCACATCGAAACCTTCGGAGGTGATGCGCAGAGCTTCATAAATCGGCGGCAGGTGGCCCGTCTCAAACTCCACGTCCACGACAGGACCAATAATCTGCACAACGCGTCCGACGGCGTTCCCGTTCCCGCTCGTATTTCCATTTGGCGTAGCCATAGTCTTCTATATAACTCCTCGTATCAGATGAAGCCCATACGGGCGAAAAATTGGCAGGTACTAAAGCCAGAAAAGATAACATACCAATTATTTCTAATCAAAGCGGCACACTGCTCGGTTCAATTTACGAGAAGGAATCGGCATATCGTATCGTCCCCGATTCTACTTTGGGGGCCAGATGAACTGTCCTGTCCTGTTAATGTATCCGTCTTTTCCCTCTATAAATTGCTTGCTCTCTTTATCAAAAAATCCGCCTCTCCCCTCTGCCGAGTAATCCAAATTCTCATTGAAGAACACATGAGCGACGCCGCCCACGAACGGTCCGACCCATCGGACTCCTTTAGGCTTGATGACTACCTCGCCTCTCTGATTCATATATCCCCACAGATATTTATTTTCAGAGTGAACCGGAAAGGGCACAAGCCCCTCCGAATATCTCCAATCACGTAGGTCCTCAGAGTCCAATAATCTCTGGCCGTTGACTTCTGTTATGGCCCAATGGCCTGACTTGTCAATCCATCCAATCTTTTGGACCGCAAAAGACTTCTCGTCTCTCACTACTACCCACGCCAATCCTTCGGAGAAATCCTGCGCCCTGATAAACTGCGGCTGAATCTGGAACTCGCCTTTCTTGTTAATAAATCCGTAGAACGAGTCGAGCTTGACACACGCCAGACCTTCAGAGAACCGGCTTGTGCCGACTGTAAGACGCCCGTGCTGCCTATCCTTGCGTGGCTCAAAGCGAGGCTGAATTACCATTTCTCCCTTCTGATTAATGAACCCGTACTTGCTATCAACTTCCACGCCAGCCAGACCTTCAGAAAAATCATCGGCAAACCGATACTGCCGCTTGATAACCAGCTTGCCAGAACGATCAATGTAGCCCCACTCGCCGTGCGCCCTTACTGCCGCCAGCCCTTCGTGGAAATCCTTCGCTTGAATGCCACCAGTTCCTTCGTCTAAATCATCCGCAAGGGGGCCAATGTTGATGACAGCCTTGCCCTCACGGTCTATGAAGCCTCGGAACTCTTTAGCTTCCACATAAGCCAACCCTTCGCTAAAGTCGCGCGCTAATTCGTAGCGCGGCGCAATGACTACTTTCCCTGTCTCGTCAATGTACCCTGCCTTATGATCCGCGTTGATTTCTTCATCCCCTGCTTCTTTCGGGAGGTAGATTACAGCCCGTCCTTCATGAAACTCTCCGACAGCCTTCGTCCCTTTAGGCAACTGATCGAGACCGATGACGAGCTTTCCGGTCTTGTCTATAAATCCTATTCCCTCCGCACCTGACTTCGCATCTCTCATGCTCACCTGATAGAGATGACTGGGTTGTCGCCCATGCCTTTGCTCGCCTGTTTGCTCATAAGCCGCAAGCGCAAACGAACTCAGAGAAATCAGAAGGAGGAATGATCTATAGAGACGCTTCTTTCTCATTTTCTCGTCAGTTCGTCTGCAAGCTCATTTGCGCCGTAAACTTTGCGCATGGCTTCGATCATGCCGCGCGAGTCAACGCCGACGTTGCGCTTCTGCGTCTCGTCGTAGATGAAGTTGCCGACGAGGCCGTAGATGTTGCGGTCGAAGTTGAGGCCGACGAGTTCGGCGTTGCGATTGATGATGGGAGAGCCGCTATTGCCGCCGATGGTGTCCGAGGTGGTGATGAAATTAAAGGGCGTGCGCAGATTGAGAGCCGCGCGCTTTTCCGTCCAGCGCGTCGGCAGATTATACGGCGATTTGTGATTGTACTGCGCGGCGCGGTCGTAGAGTCCTGCAAAGTTTGTGAACGGAGCAACCTGCCTGCCGTTTTCCATGTAGCCTTTGACTGTGCCGTAAGCAAGACGCAACGTGAAGGTCGCATCGGGGTAGAGGCTGGTCCCTTGAATGTCGAAAAGGGCGCGTGCAATCTTGGCATAGCTTGGACGCTCAACGCCTGACACTTCATCTTCATAACGCTTGCGCACGGCACGCGACTCTGCATCAATCGAACGCGCGAGAGCGATCATCGGATCATCCGATTGCTCCACGGCCTTGCGACCGCCTGCCGCGAGTTGCTTGCGAACGCTCACGTCTTTGAGATGCGTTCCTGCAACGAGTTCGGCGGCGCGCTCTTCAGGCGTCTTGCCGTTCAGGACTTTCTGCACGAGCGGATTGCCTGCGCCGAGTTCATCGCGCATGAATGAGAGAGAGTCTGTGAGTTTCAGTTTCTCGAAATCATCGTAAATCGGCGCGGGTGAAAAGAGCGCAAGCTCAAGCGAAGCACGGCGCGCGTCTGTATATTCGGGCAAGCGTTCGGCGTTCGGCTTCTCGCTCTCGGTGTTGAGGCGAACGAGCGCGCGAGCGATGTTGAAAAGCTCCGAGTTGAAACCCCATGCGCCTTCAAGGAATCTGCGCTCGCGTTCATATGCGGGCAAGCCGCCATAGGCTCTCACAATCGCATCCCATGCGTCGCCATACTCTTTCAGTTTTTTCGGATCGGAAGCGACGGAGCGGCGCAGGTCTTCTTCGGCTTTGAGCTTGCGCGCCATGATCGCCTTATTCTGCAAGCCTTCGTACTGGCCTTTATAAGATTTCAAACTGTTCTCGATGCCGCGCAATTCTTCCCCTGAGACGCGCGCCTGTTCTGCGCCCTGCGCGCCGTAGCGTTGCAGTAGAGCGCGGCGGCGTTCCAGATTTTTAATCAGAAGCGGGATGCCAAGCTCGCGCAGGTAGCTCAAGTGCGCGACCGTGTTCAGTCTTTGCGTTGAGCCGGGATTGCCCGGAACGAAGACGAGTTCACCCGCTTTCGTTCCTGCGGTGGACCACTTGAAATAGTTTTCCGGTCTCACAGGTTTGTCGTTTTCATAGACGCGGAAGAGCGCCATGTCCAGACAGTAGCGCGGGTAGTTGAAATTGTCTGGGTCGCCGCCAAAGGCCGCAATCTGTTCTTCAGGCGCGAAGACGAGGCGCACGTCCGTGTACCTCTTGTAGCGATAGAGATTGTATTGCCCGCCCTGATAAAGCGTGACGACATCCGAGCGCAGCCCTGTCGCTTTTTTCGATTCATCCTCAATCGCGCTGATAACTTTTCGGCGAGCCTGATTCGCTTCCGCCGTTGACATCTCCGTTTTAACCGCGCCACTGACGCGCGCCGTCACATCTTCGATGCTGATTAACTGGTTAAGCTCAAGGTCAGGAGCTTTCGCTTCTTCCGCGCGCGTGCGCGCCAGAAAGCCCGTCTTGATATAGTCCCTTTCCGTCGTGCTCAGTTTCGCCAGCGTGTCTGCGGCGATGTGATGATTGGTGAGCACAAGTCCTTCGGGCGAGACGAAAGAGCCTGAGCCGCCGTTATTAAAACGCAGCGAGGCCATCTGGACTTTCATGAGCCACGCGTCCGTCACATCAAAGCCGTACTTACGTTTTATCTCAGCCCTCGGCACGATGTTAAAAGGCCACATGCCTTCGTCCGCGCGCGCTGTGAAGCTGAGAGCGGAACAGGTAAAAAGAGCGATGAGAAAAATGCTCAGGAGTTTTTTGAGTTTCATGATCTATTGTTCCTATTCGATTTCATCAATGCGAATCTTCATCCGGCGAAGCGTCTGCATGTCTTCGTCCGTCAGTTCAAGCGCGGCGTCAGAATCCGTTTCACCATCTTCATCATGCGGGCGCAACGCGATTTCCAGCCGCAGCGTGAGTTCCATCTCGTAGCCCGCGCCACGCAAACGCTCTATGGCATCCGCCACCTCCGCAGACTGTTCTACCGCCGCGTTAATCGCAGAGCCTAACTCATGCACAATCTCTTTAGCGTCGTCGTCAATCTCCAAGATGCGCCTCGACCGGGAATTTGATTTATTAAAGACGATGAACTGCGTTTTCTGTCCCTGAATGCTAAGTGATGCGAAGGCCGAAAAGCAAGGATGAATAAAAGCCTGTCCGTAGTCCGTTGTCCGTAGTCAGTTGTTTT